>JAUMZX010000022.1 GCA_030527905.1 Cardiobacteriaceae bacterium | reverse complement strand
TTGTGGATGTCGGGGTAATGTAAGCGGTTTGGGGTCCTTTTGCAAAGGTCTCAGACCATTCATATTCACCATCGTGAACACCATTTTCATTCTTACGGTCTTATCATTACACGCTTCCTTTTGCCACGGATTACGCATTGCCAGCAAAAGTGCGATTAATCCATTAATCAAGCACTAACTCCAGCTATCATACGATGCCGACTATCAACTACATTCCATTAAAAATAGCTTCTATTTTAATCTAACATTTATTTGACACATTAAAATCCAGAATCTCATAAGAAGCATCTATTTACCAAGCTGCTATTTCAAGTAATACGGCTGCCTTCTACAAATCTTTCTGTTACTCCTATCACCTTATATATGAAGGCGAGAAATAATAGACGTTTGTTGGTTATATCCATACATAATAAAAAGAAAGTCTAAAGAGTCACCCTATCTATTCAACTCGAAAAGAAATTAAATCACATTTCCAGTAAAACAATTTCTTGATTTTATCCTTTCAATGTTTTCAGATAAGATTCTCGTTCTATTTAAAGTTGGATTCATTAAAAACCGTATTTCTTTAAACGTAAAAAACCGCAATATCTCTAAAGAAAATTCACAAGAATTAGATAATGCCTAAATTTATTCACGTATCATCAGATGATATCGAGACTCACACGACCTATTTTTACCCGAACACGGGTACATCCTGTCCGAATATGCTTGTGCAACCACATTTTTATCACGCAATTTCATCTAAGCGTTGGTACAAAAAACATACCATGATGAATACCTATTTCACCTACAATGTTTTACCCAAAATAACGATATCCGCGATAAAATCTTGTAGATCACATACTTGTGGCAACCTCCCCCAAGAAGAGAAACCTGCGGCTTCAAACAATCTAATACTGGCAGCATTATGCGCAAAGATAACCGCAAGCACATTGCGAATACCCAACGTTGGGGAAACCATCAGCATCGCATCAAGCATTTGCCTACCTAGGCCTTGCCCCCGCTTATCAGCATGCACATAAATACTGATTTCAGCACTAATATGATAGGCAGCGCGCGGATAATAATCGCTAAAGCTGCCCCAGGCGCACACGATATCATTCGCATCACGATACACATAAATCGGACGCAGGTCATTATGGCTAGCAAACCATGTCTGCCGTTCCGAAAGCGTTACTGGTTGTAAATCAGCCGTAGACTGACGACTAGCAATAGTACTATTGTAAATCTCCACAATAGCTGGCAAATCAGTCAACGTAGCCTGTTCAATCATAGCAAAACACACTTCTTAACCACGCATCTTCAGATATAACAGCAATAGTCTTCATCATCTTCTGTAACCTTAATTAACCAAACAACGAAGGTAATCAAATAAAACAAAGCCCCATGCACCTATCTATCGTTTAATTCTCATTCAATTAAACTATTAGCTGGTTAATACCGAGGACAAAGAGATTCCTATATGCCAAAATACATATTTTGTCATTACTATTTTATTGAAAATGAATAAAAAACAATATTCCACATAAGGATACAATATGATAACTGTAAGTAAGCCTATAAGAGAAACCTATTTATTCAATGCTAATTTCTTTTTATATTTTTTGCTAAGTTTATCTAATTATTCCATGGTTTAAAAATTATTATCCATTAAATATTTTTATCATAAATAGAGCGCCAAAAAGCTAAGGATGTCATCTCTGACATACGATCTCGATATTCTTTTTTTATACTTCCATAATGATAGCTAAATTGTATGAGAGATTTAAGCAAACGATACAGCAGACTAAAAAATTTCTTTTTATCGTGATAGGCCATATAACCAACACCTTCTGATTCATATTCATAATAAACTTTTTTATATCTAAATATTTCACGAAAAGTCGCACGAAACCCTTTATTTTGGCGAACGGGCCCATTTTTTAATAAAAAAGAAGGTAAAAGAAATCCATTTAATAAAATAATACGGAATAATTTTTTCCATCTCTCATGCTTAAACTCTGGACTTATGAAGAAATTTGATTTTCTTTCAATTTTACTTAGTTTTTCTTGGGCTGATAACGGTGCTATTTTTTCTCTAACTTTTACCGCTGACATATCATCAAGAAAGCAAGAAGGTCCTTTCATAAAATCTTCTGCAGCCATTAATATAGCCTCTGCAGAAGCATAGTGATATGAAAACATATTTACCAAAGCCCAATGCATATATATTTTCACAAATCGGTGCCAAGGAAGATTATCTAATAATACGGAACAAACCAGTATACTTCTAAATGATAAATAACGTGTAAGTGGGCTTTCCTTAATTGCAAAATCTTCTCCCCAACAGGAAATTCCACTTAATGTAAAAATAGATAATTGGTTAGTAAGGCTAAATAAGATATCATCGCCGCGCACAAAGAATGGGTATGGATAGACAGATATATCGCTAATTTTGAAGGCTAAAAACCACCACGCACCATAATTAGGTATGATATCCGTTCTTTCCGAATGCATCGCACCTTCTTTATCTATTATATTAATACCGCGATGTAAACAGGTCTGTACACCATATTTACCTAAAAAAGCCCCTTTCTCATGAAGAACTGTAGGGTTATCCTCTAATAACAACGAACCCGCTACCGCAAATTTTTCCTCTGTTACATATTGAAGTAACGTATAAGTTCTTAGTATAGATTCTATTTCGCAAGAAGCATCATCGTCCATAAATAGGCAATGAGTAAAAGTTTGATCATCAATAAGATGTAATAAACCTCGGGTAAACCCTCCACTACCTCCAAGATTTTGATTAGGGATTAAGGTTGCCATTCCTGCTTCTTCTGGCAGAATATTAGACGAATTATCAACCACAATAAGCTTGATACTTTTTTGATAATCTGGATGCTTTAAGATATGTTGTGTTATACGTTCTATCGCTGGTAACACATAATTCTTCCGATTGAAGTGCGTAATGACTAGTCCTAACTTAACTGTATTAGTAGGCTGCGTATTGCTCCAATACTCTCCTCCAGTAAAGTAAGTATTATCTTCTAAAGCAATAAGTTCTACATATAACATACCATCTTGCCATTTTAGCGTCTCATCAAGAGAAAATACGATGCCTTCTTCTGTCAGTATGATTTCTTGTTCAAGGATTAATCTAGCTGTATTAGTAGAATGACGCTCTAGTAAAAATCTAACGCAAACCCTCCCTTGTCCCCGAAGAGTCGCAAATAACGTGCTAATTTTTGCCTTTCCTCTCCAGCCTTCTAACATAAATCCATTAAAGTAAGTGCCGAAGCTACATTTTCCATAAGCTTCCATACAAACACTATTGCGATTACGCAAAAAGAGACTTCTATCCAAACAGCGAAGATACATTTCATCCGGTATATTTGAGCTATAGCCTGGGAAAACTATATTTTGTAGTATATTCATAGTATGTTTTCTGACGTATTAAATGTGTGAGTGAATTCAGAGTTATAGTCCGTTATTAGAAATAACAGCTTTAGGATGTAATAGTAACAAATTATTTTTGCTTAAAACTGAGAACCCTACTATATATTACATTCTATTATGGATAATTAATGATATCCCATTGGATTCTTTGATTGCCAACGCCATGTATCAACAACCATGTCATCAAGACTACGTTTGGTTTTCCACCCCAATTCGTGTAATGCTTTATCAGGATTTGCCCAAAAAGCTGCAAGGTCGCCGGCACGACGTGGTGCTATCGTATACGGTATAGATTTTCCACTCGCTTTCTCGTAGGCTTTAACAACATCTAGGACAGATATTCCCGTTCCTCCACCTAAATTCCAAGTGAAAACACCTTTTTTACCCGTTATGCCCTGTAGTGCTTTAACATGTCCTTCTGCCAAATCCATTACATGGATATAGTCTCGTAGACAGGTTCCGTCTGGCGTGTCGTAGTCATTACCGTATACAGAAAGACATTCCAATCTACCTACTGCCACTTGTGAGATATATGGTACAAGATTATTTGGTATTCCCTGTGGATCTTCACCAATTTCTCCACTTTCATGCGCACCAACAGGGTTGAAATAACGCAAAAGCGCAATTGACCACTCTTTATCAGCATAAGCGACATCTCGTAAAATTTGTTCTATCATAACTTTACTCTGTCCATAGGGGCTGCTGGGTATTCCTACGGGCATATCTTCACGAAACTCTCGTTCACCCCCCTGATCGCCATATACGGTTGCAGATGAGCTGAAAACGATTTTTTTTATACCCGCCGCTGCCATCGCTTGGAACAATATAGCCGAGCCACCTACGTTATTTTCATAATATGCTAGTGGTTTCTGCACACTTTCCCCTACAGCTTTCAAACCTGCAAAATGAATGACAGCATCAATAGTATAACGAGAGAAAATAGCATCCAAAGCGGCGCGATCTCGAATATCTCCATCAATAAAAGTCGCCGTTCTACCTGCTAGTTTACCTACACGATAGATAGACTCAGCCGAACTATTACAGAGATTATCAATAACAACCACATCTAAACCTGCTTGTAATAACACAAGAACAGTATGTGAACCAATATATCCCGAACCGCCAGTAACAAGTATCATAATTTACTCCTAATGGGCATGATTATCATGGAAAACACGTAATGCTGTGAGAAAAATAATCTTCAAATCTAGCCACAAAGACCAGTTTTCAATGTACCACAAATCATAGTTAATCCGTTCTTCAAGATCGGTATCGCCACGCCAGCCGTTGACTTGTGCCCAACCAGTAATACCTGCCTTAACCATATGTTTTTGCATATATCCGGGTATTTCATTTTTGAATTGCTCTACAAACTGAGGACGTTCAGGTCGCGGACCGACAACAGACATTTCCCCTTTGAGTACGTTCCAAAACTGCGGTAATTCATCAATACTCAAACGTCGCAGCCAGCGGCCTAGTGGAATAGTTTCCTTTTCTTGCGCATGTCCCCAAATAGCCCCTGTTTTTTCATTATTAATAGGCATAGTTCGGAATTTGATAATCTTGAAGACACTACCGTTCCAACTCACCCTTTCCTGATAATAGAAAATAGGACGCCCACTCACTATCCTTATCCATACTGCAACAAGTAACAATATAGGAGAGAGTACTAGCAAGGCCAATGAGGCAACTATTTTGTCTTCTAGCCATTTAAGAACGCGTTTACTACCATGCATGGGTGAAATACTGATATCCAACGCATAATGACCAACCACATATGACCCTTGATAATTAAGTAGACGAAGACTACGCAAATCAGGAATAAAACGAATATTGGCAGTGCTATAGCGTAAAACATTCAAAATATTGCCCACTACGTCACTCTCGCTGAGATGCAAACATATCCAGATTTCATGACAAGATAATTCTCCATCTTTTTCTGGATTAAACCGGCGCACATCATCAACTTCATTAAATAATGCTTCGTCTGCGTCCAATAAACGAATATGCCGAACCAAGAATCCAGCAAGAGGATCTCTCCGCAACGAACGAAATACTTTACGACAAGCAACATTACTACCGATTAGCGCTAGCGTTTTAACATTACGTCCGGAAATACGCATCCGTTGTAATAGCCAATACGCAACGACACGCGCCATGATACAAATAACAAAAGCGCAACTCAGCCAAATACCAAACCATAAACGGGAAAAATGGTGGCCTGCTTTCATCAAATACAGATACCCGACAATCATACCGGCAAGATAAATAAATCCTTGCCCCAATCGCCACAACAATTGTGTACGTAATGCACCACGCCAAGATTGATACACACCACAACCATTGAAAAGAAAAACTGCCATTAATGAGGACAGCGCACTCATCCATTGGTAGCGCTCCCATTGCCAGATCGGGTAACCAAAATACGCCCAAAAAGTAACCATTCCAGTCAGATAAATGATCGTGATATCTGCTAGTTTCGCAAGCCAATGCATATAATGCATCACACCACTTATATGCTGGTTTTTAATTAAACGGGGCATCGTCACGAAACTCGCGCATAATCATCTGCGGATCACGCAATAAATACTGCCGTAAACCATCTACAACAGCCAAGCGCCATAAACGTAAATAACGGCGCTTATGCCGATAATGTCTTACCGCCAATAACCAGAAAAAAATCTTAAGCAACGCTACTGGCCAGAAACATACTCCCGCCGCCGTCCGATAAATTATCAGACCATTCCGATACGTAAAATAGGCTTTCCAAAGCGGATGGTAACCTTTACTTTTAGGGCGAAAAGTAGAGCAATCATGAATAAAACGAACTTGCGGCAAAAAATAATGACGCGCACCATGTTGTGTTAGATGCAGGGTATAAAGAATATCATCACCATAAACAAATAGTTCTACTTGTGGTACCCCTAACTTTCGTACCCAATCGGCACGCACAAAAAAACCAACAAAAGAAGAACTGTCAATTCGCAAAGCCTCTTGATTGCGATACGCTTCATCAGACACATGAAAAGCACCTCGCGCACGCCCCGTAAAAATGCCCAGTACCGTTTTTAACAATTTCATCGGATGACGAAAAGGGTTATAGCTAGGGCGGTTCATCTCACAAATCCGTCCGTCAGGATAAAATACTGCTGCTGCTGCACTATCGTAGCGTTCATAATCGCTAGTGGAGAAGTTTGCTAACGTAGCCGTATCAGGATACGCATCGTCATCATAGCAAAGCAACCATTCGGGAGAAAATCGGGTCAACGCTGCCTGCATACCATATGCAAAACCACCCGCACCACCAAGATTTCTTTCATTAGTAATAACATGAAGGCGAGAATCATTACATTGCGATAAATATTTAGCCGTTTCATCCGTTGACGCATTATCAACCACAACAATACCCGCAAAAGGTTGGGCTAATGTCGCTGTCAATGTATGCGCCAGCGAATGACAGCGGTTATAAGTGACAATAACAGCAACTACACTGGATAACATAAAATCACATACCGTGAAGAAAAGCCGGCATACTACGTCCTTCTGCTCGAACAGCAAGGAACGTACGCGCCACATCTAACGCCTCACGAATAGTTACATCCATATCCAAATAACGGTAAGTCGCCAGCCGTCCTACAAAAGTTACACCTTTTATATTCTGACTTGCCTGCACATAGTCATTGAGCATTTTCTGCTCAGCTGTCAGTCGTATCGGATAATATGGCAAGTCATCATCGCCACAGGAGCGGCTAAACTCACGATAACAGACGGTTTTATCATGATTCTCCCAAGGCGCAAAATGCTTATGTTCAGTAATCCGAGTATAAGGTATCTCAACATTACCGTAATTCATCACGGCCGTACCTTGATAATCTCCTGTAGCAACAAAACGTTGAAAATCCAAGGTTCGATAAGCTAAGCGACCAAGTTGGTAATCGAAATAACCATCCAATGGCCCCGTGTAAAATGTATGGACATACGCTTCGCTTTTCTCGCGTACGAAAACAGTATTCAAATGTACTGTAATCTTCGGATGATTCAATAATGCAGTCACAATCGGCGTATAACCATCCTTAGGCATACCTTGGAATTGATGGAAAAAGTAATTGTCGTTGTAATTGAATCGCACCGGTAAGCGCTTAAGAATACTGGCTGGTAATTCTCGTGGTTCACATCCCCACTGTTTCTGCGTATATCCCTTAAAAAAAGCCCCATAAAGAGCAGAACCAACAAATTTTAGCGCTTGTTCCTCAAAATTCTTTGGTTCATGAATACTATTATCCGCTTGTTGTAGGATGAAATCTCGTGCTTCATCAGGACGCATAGCTTTTCCAAAAAACTGATTTATCGTATGTAAATTAATAGGCAATGAATAAACCTGCCCATCTACCGTACTTTTAACACGATTTACATACGGCATCATCTCGCCAAAACGCTGCATCAGTTCCCAGACCTCTGTATCATCCGTATGGAAAATATGCGGTCCATACACATGAACCATGACACCCGTTTCATGATCACGCTCGCTATAACAATTACCCGCAATATGCGAGCGACTTTCCAAAACATCAACACTAAAACCAGCTTCCGCTAGCGTACGAGCTATCACTGCACCAGAAAAACCAGCGCCTACAACTAAAACACGTTCACTCATCACTTTACTTACTGCCCCTCCGAAACCGGAAAAACTTCTTCCCGCACCATAACCCCATGCTCTAAAAAGATCATACGGTTACATAACCGTTTAGCCAAATCAAAATCATGTGTTGCAAATACCAAAATACCAGCATGATTGATGAAACGCATCAACCGCGCTTCTGCTTTCTGACGAAATGATTCGTCTCCGACACTCATCCATTCATCCATCAAAATAATTTCTGGCTGAACGCTGGTTGAAATAGAAAAAGCCAGCCGTAACACCATGCCACTAGAATACGTACGCACCGGCATATTGATGAAATCACCAAGCTCGCTAAATTCAACCACTTCATCTGTAATCGAATCAATTTGTTTCGGCGACAGACCAAGAAAAAGGCTGCGCATCCGAATATTTTCAAAACCAGTTGCTTCACCATCCATACCTAGCATCGCATCTAACAAACTGGTAACCCCGCCTTGTACCTCAACTTTTCCGCGACTTGGCGCATAAACACCAGCAAAAACGCGTAGTAAAGTCGTTTTCCCCGAGCCATTATGTCCGATTAACGCTACCCGCTCACCTTCTTGAATATTAAGACTAATATGTTTCAGCGCTTCAATCTCAGCAAAGCCTTTCTGAAAGCTACTTAATCCTCCGCCTGCTGCAGCCTTAAATAAAGTTTTTTTAAAAGAACGTTGGTGTGCATCAAAGACGGGAAACGTCACACACACATCTTGAGCCTTGATATACATCGCCTATAACCAATAAGTAATTTTTTGACGCGTTCTAGAGAAAACCCAAAGCGCCAATAAAGAACCGCCTAATGCAAAAGTACCGGCTACTTGCCAATAAAATATAGAAGGGGCAATGCCCAATACAGGTTCGCGCAGTAACATAATCAAAGAAGTAAACGGATTCAATTGCGCCAGATGTAATCTAGTAGACGGTAGCTGTTCTATCTTCCAAATAATTGGAGTCACAAAGAACATTAGTGTTACAACACTTTGAATAACCGGCAACATATCCCGAAATCGAGTGCAAAAAATAGCAATAATAAGCCCTAGCCAAAGAATATTAAGTGATACTACGACAAATGCCGGAAGCAACCAGAAAATATTACTATTAATACCCACGCCAAGAGACATCATAACCACTGGATAAATCATAAAATTATGAAGCAGAATCAACAATTGCCGATAATAGACACGCATAACCAATGCAGATAACGGCAAATATGATTGTTTGAGAATATGTTCATTTGCGGTAAAAGTCTCGGCATATTCATTTAACGAACCTGCGATAAAAGCCCAGAAAATAAGACCCAAGGCCAAATGTGGTACAAAGGCAGCAAGGTCAATAGAGAACAATGCACCATATAAAGGCCCCATTGCAGATACTGTCACCGCCATACTTAACGTAATCCAAAATGGCCCCAAGGTTGAGCGGCGATACTTTAGACGAATATCCTGTTTGGCTAGTGATTGCCATAGGCGAAAACTGGCAATACCTCGTCGGATATCCACTAACGCAGTAGTATTCATCATGGCGCTATTGTGCCTCGTTAATTTAGGAGTAAAAAGGTGGCGCAATTATCCATATTTACCGTAGCAAAGCAACGTTAACGTCGTATCATGATATTAACATCAGCCTCTTGCTTTTCATGGTCGCGTATGCTTAAATGCGCCGCCTCAATTTGCGAGAGTGGCGGAACTGGTAGACGCACTGGATTTAGGTTCCAGCGGGGTAACCCTTGAGAGTTCGAGTCTCTCCTTTCGCACCATCTTAACATTTAATATTTTTATCGGCAGTTGCCACAGTTTACATTGAGGATAGCATGCAATCATCCGTTGAACATCTGGAAGGTCTGGCGCATAAATTAACGGTTGAAGTGCCGTCTGCGCGTTTAGATCAGGAAGTTGATAAACGTCTCAAAGAAATTCGTCCCCGCATACGCGTTGATGGATTCCGCCCTGGTAAAGTCCCTCCTGCAGTCATTAAACAAAAATATGGTGCTAGTATCCGACAAGATGCTTTAAGTGAAGTTATAGAAGAAACCTACAGGGAAGCCATCACAAAAAGTGGTTATACTCCTGCTGCTTCTCCTCAAATAGAACTTATTTCTGGTTTTGCTAGTAACGAGCCCATTAAATACACCGCTACATTCGAAATTATGCCTGAGGTTAATGTCGTCGGCTTAGATCAGATCAGTATCACGCTGCCGCGTACTAGGATTAACGACCAAAACCTAGAAGATATGATCTCCACACTTCGCCGTCAGCAAGGTACATTTAGCGAAACAGATAAAACTGCGGAAGATGGTGATAGAGTTACTCTTGATTTTGTCGGAAAAATTGATGACGTTGCTTTTGATGGCGGCAGTGGTAAAAACATGAGCTTCATTATTGGTAATGGACAAATGTTATCCGATTTTGAACAAGGTGTTCGAGGAGGAAAATCGGGCGAAGAAAAATCTTTCAATGTAACATTCCCCAATGATTATCATGCTTCTGACCTCGCTGGTAAGACGGCTCAATTTACTGCCACAATTAAAAAAGTTGAGCAAATCAATTTACCTGAATTAAATGAAAGTTTTATTAAAGCTTTTGGCGTCAAAGATGGAAGCTTAGAGTCTTTCCAAACAGCTATTCGCGATAATATGACGAGAGAATTAGATAACGCTATGCTACGCATTCGTCGTGATCGTATGTTTGATGCATTGCTGGAGAAAAATTCCGAACAAGCCGTTGCTGAAGGTATGGTTCGTATGGAGATAGAGCGCATGGCACATGAAATGCACCTTGAAAAACAAATTCCTGATGAAAAGCAACGCCGTGAACTAGCGCAACGTGTCTTTGATGAGCCTGCTCGCCGCCGTGTTAGACTCGGATTGCTGCTTAATAAATTATTTAGCGACCGAAATATTGAACTAGATCAGACACGTGTTGATAAACGTATCCAGTCTATTGCCAGTACATATGAGGATCCGCAAGAAGTCATTAATTGGTACAAAAATGACAAACAAACGCGTGAACGTTTGGAAGCTGCCATTCTTGAAGAACAACTTATTGATCAGTTATATGATCAAGCGAATGTAACAGAGGAAGATAAAACTTTCCAAGAAGTGATTGCGCTCGGTCAACCTCGTAGTTAAATAATAGTCTGCACTCAGGGCAGCTCAGGCTGCCCTTAATTTATTTGTATGACTTGAATTTTCAGCTCACTACCCACATTTCGTGAAAATAGCATTTTTATTCAGGAGAACATTGCATGGACATCCAAAATAATCTACTGATTCCAATGGTTGTAGAACAAACTGGCCGTGGCGAGCGCTCATACGATATTTATTCTCGTCTACTTAAAGAGCGCGTTATCTTTATGGTTGGCCCAGTCAACGATGCCTCTGCTAATCTTGTCGTTGCGCAACTGTTATTTTTAGAAGCAGAAAATCCTGACCAAGATATTCATCTTTATATTAATTCGCCTGGCGGTTCTGTAACTGCCGGTATGTCGATTTATGACACCATGAACTTCATCAAACCAGACGTGTCCACACTTTGTCTTGGCCAAGCTGCGAGTATGGGGGCATTTTTATTATCCGCTGGAGCAAAAGGTAAACGATTCACACTACCACACAGTCGCGTCATGATTCATCAACCTTTAATCAGTGGCGGCTTAGGCGGTCAAGCATCAGACATTGAGATCCACGCAAGAGAACTTCTTAAGCTAAAAGATAAATTAAATCAATTACTGGCCAAGCACTGTAATCAGTCACTAGAAAAGATTGAACGCGATACAGATCGTGATAATTTTATGTCTGCTGAAGAAGCTGTATCTTACGGTCTAGTTGATCATGTTACGCATTCGCGCCTTGATTTAACCACACCATAAATAAAAATTTGCTGCCACCAGTATATTTGGAGTGTCTTTATGACTGATAAACGTCATCATTGCTCGTTCTGTCACAAGCCTGACACGGATGTTCGCCGCCTGATTTCTGGACCAGATGGTATTAACATTTGTGATGAGTGCATTACACTTTGTAGCGACATGCTAAAAGATGGTGCTCCTGAAGGTGAATCACCTACTCTTTTTAATGGAAAACCTTTACCCACGCCGTCAGAAATTAAAACATTTCTTGATGACTATATTATTGGTCAACACCAAGCAAAAAAAGCTTTAGCTGTTGCTGTGTACAACCATTACAAACGACTACACTTAAATCAGCAAGAAAACGATGATGGTGTAGAAATTGTCAAAAGTAATATTTTGATGATTGGTTCAACGGGTTCTGGAAAAACGTTATTAGCCCAGACTTTAGCTAAGTGTTTAAATGTTCCTTTCGCGATTGCTGATGCTACGGCATTAACCGAAGCTGGTTATGTTGGTGAAGACGTCGAAACCATTGTCCAAAAATTATTAATGAGTTGCGATAATGACGTCGCACGTGCCGAGAAAGGCATCATTTACATTGATGAAATAGATAAAATTGCCCGTAAAGGCGAAAATCTATCCATCACTCGTGATGTCTCGGGCGAAGGTGTACAACAAGCTCTGCTAAAACTTGTAGAGGGTACGGTTGCTGCAGTCCCACCTCAAGGAGGTCGTAAGCACCCTCAACAAGAACTTATTCATGTTAATACTACTAATATTCTCTTTATCTGTGGCGGTGCTTTTGCCGGTCTAGAAAAACTAATTGCAAAGCGTACTGAACAAGGAGGCATTGGTTTTTCCGCTAGTGTTCATAGCAAATCAGAAGCTGATGAGAATAGCAACCGTCTCCTCCAACAAATAGAACCTGAAGATTTAGTGAAGTTTGGGCTTATTCCAGAATTCGTCGGTCGTTTACCTATTATTGCACTGTTAGACACACTGGATGAAGACGCCCTTATTCATATTCTCACCGAACCTAAGAATGCCATAGTACGGCAATTTGAAAAAATCTTTGGCTATGATGATGTTTCTCTTGAATTTACTAGCGATGCGCTACAAGCTATCGCGCAGAAAGCGATTATCCGAAAAACCGGTGCTCGTGGTTTACGTTCTATTGTCGAACAAGTTCTATTAGATACTATGTTTGATCTCCCTGATCATAAAAATATCGAAAAAGTTACCGTGACTGCAGCAACCATTCTTAATGGAAGCAAGCCTCAGTTACACTACAAAGAATCCGCCTGATTAAAAGAATTCTTATGCAAGAAAATACACTCCCTGTCCTGCCTTTACGCGACGTTGTTGTTTATCCCCATATAATCGTCCCCTTATTTGTTGGACGTGAAAAATCTATTGCTGCACTTGAAACTGCAGACAAAAACAACCAAGAACTCCTACTTATCCCTCAAAAAGATGCCGGTATCAGGGATCCTGAAATTACTGATTTGCATCCTATCGGGAGCGTTGGTCGGATTGTACAAATGTCGAAGCTTTCTGATGGAACAGTCAAAGTATTAGTAGAGGGTCTACGTCGTATCGAAATTGATCAATGGCAAGAAACCGATACATATCTACAAGCAAGCTATCGCGAATATGGACAACCTAGCGAAAGTATCGCTACGGACGAACTTCTCGCTATGGCAAAAACTGCTATCGAACAATTTTCTCGTTTTCTCAAAGAAAATGACAAAAATGCTGACGATCTCTTACACAACCTGAAACAACTCAACACGCCGGGACGGATCGCCGATACCATTGCAGCGCATATGGATCTTAGTTTAGAACGCCGCATTGCTATACTTGATAGCATTACACTTAATGAACGTTTGCAATATGTACTTATTGTCTTGGAAGAAGAATTAGAAAAAGCTGAATTAGATAGAAAAATTCGTAAGCGCGTAAAACAACAGATGGAGCGTAATCAGCGAGAGTATTATCTCAATGAACAAATCAAGGCCATACAAAAAGAGCTTGGTGATATGGAAGATGCGCTGAATGACCTTGAGCAACTAGAAAAAACGATAAAAGAAGCAGGTATGAGCACTGATGCTGAGAAAAAAGCATTATCTGAGCTCAATAAGCTCAAACAAATGTCTCCTATGTCAGCAGAAGCGAACGTTATTCGCAGTTATCTTGAGTGGATGACTGACTACCCTTGGGCGAAACGTCGTCGTAGCCAATACGATATTTCTCGAGCAGAAAAAATCCTCAATCGTGATCACTATGGTTTAAAGGACGTTAAAGAACGTATTTTAGATTATCTTGCTGTTCAAAAAAGAAATAAGCATGGAAAAAGTCCTATCATATGCCTCGTTGGACCACCAGGTGTGGGAAAAACATCCCTAGGTAAATCCATCGCAGAAGCAACAGGACGAGATTTTGACCGTATCTCACTAGGCGGTGTTCATGATGAAGCGGAAATTCGTGGACATCGTCGTACCTATATAGGTTCTTTACCCGGCAAGATTGTCCAAAAACTATGCAAACTTGGTAGCAATAATCCTCTTATTCTACTTGATGAAATAGATAAAATGGGCATGGATCATCGAGGGGATCCTGCTTCTGCTTTACTAGAAGTACTTGATCCAGCTCAAAACTCAGCTTTTAGTGACCATTACTTAGAAACTGACATAGACCTATCTAACGTTCTTTTTATTGCCACGGCTAATACACTAAATATCCCGGCGCCATTGTTAGATCGTATGGAGATTATCCGTCTTCCTGGATATACCAGCCGCGAAAAAAGTGAAATAGCTATGCGCTATATTCTCCCACGTCAAATACAAGAAAATGGTCTACGTAAAAACGAATTCAATCTTGACGATGCTGTTGTCCATAGCATCATCGAAGACTACACTCGGGAAGCTGGTGTTCGTAATCTAGAAAGAGAGATCGGCAAATTAGCGCGGAAAAGCGTAAGGAAATTACTCTCATCTAAACTCAACAACATTACAATCAACCATGAAAACCTTGAAGACTTTCTAGGGGTTGCTAAATATCGCCGCAGTGAAGATGACCTGCGCAACAAAATTGGCTGCGTCACAGGTCTCGCTTGGACTTCAGTTGGCGGAGAAACCTTACAAATCGAAGCCACAGTTTTTCGAGGAAAAGGAAAATTAAACCTTACAGGACAACTAGGCGATGTCATGAAAGAATCAATCCAAGCAGCATCTTCTGTTGTCCGTGGTTATCTTGAAACACATCTACCGGACATGCACTATGACGAATATGATATTCACATGCACCTACCGGAAGGCGCCACGCCTAAAGATGGTCCAAGCGCTGGTATTGGAATGGCTACAACTTTACTTTCAGCCTTTACCAAAATACCAGTAAACGGAGAGCTTGCCATGACAGGAGAAATCACCTTACATGGGCGTGTACTAGCCATTGGAGGCCTAAAAGAAAAGCTCCTTGCGGCTATTCGTAGCCATATCAAAACCGTTCTCATTCCGGAAGAGAATTGCAAAGACTTACGAGAGCTGCCAAATGAAATAAAAGAGGCTCTAACTATCATACCAGTCAACCACATTGAGCAAGTTTTCGAACATGCATTCGAATCCTCAAAGAAATCCTTTAAACGACGTTTGCAGCAACACAAAGAGCCACCGCCAATCAGTACTAAAGCCGTAAAAAGCGTACGCTGTTAAAGATAGAAACATGAAGACCTTGTAAAACAGCTCAAAGCAGCTGTTTTTTTTATTTTAAAAAACAGAATATTATATAAAAATCATTGATAACGTAGCAAAAACTTAACAAAAACGTGAAAAAAAGTTTGCATGTAACTATATTGACTGTATAAAATTTAACTGTCGGTGCAAAAATGCGCCGTCCAAATCCTATAAACTCATAAAGGTTAATTTAAAGGTAAATTATGAACAAGACGGAATTAGTTGACGCAATCGCAACTGCTGCTGACATCACGAAAGTCCAAGCAGGAAAAGCATTGGATGCTGTACTCCATAGTATCACTGAAACCTTAAAAAAAGGTGATAAAGTTGCTTTAATTGGTTTTGGAACCTTTGAAACTCGTGAACGTGCAGCTCGTACTGGACGTAACCCACAAACTGGTAAAGAAATCCAAATCGCTGCCAGTATTACTCCTGCATTCAAAGCTGGCAAGAAGTTGAAAGATGCTCTTAATGTCCCTACAAAAGGAAAAGGTAAAAAGAGTAAATAATTTTTACAGTTCTATTATTAATTAGTAGAATAAGATTTTTATACTAAAATAAAACAAAAAAGAAGTTGCATAGAAAATAAAATATATATAGTATATAGCTTCTTTAGGCCTGAGTGGCGGAACTGGTAGACGCAGCGGATTCAAAATCCGCCGATGGTAACATCTTGAGAGTTCAAGTCTCTCCTTAGGCACCAATTAATTAAGAAGCCCTGCTCTTGCAGGGCTTTTATATTTTGGATATCTTTATAAATTTATCGTTAATATCATTCATGATATACATCTTGGGAATTAAATATGAATATTCTTGTTACATGTGCACACGGCACTGGCACTGGTCCTATTATGAAAACTAAAGTTGAGCAGGTACTTAAGGAATTTAATATTCCTTTCGATGAAATTAATTATTGTTCAATCGCTGAAGCTAGGTCTCTAGTCGCAGAATATGATGTCATTTTCTGCGCTTCTAGCTTTACAAATGTTTTTAAAAATAATGTTCCAGCACATACTATAATCATTGGTATGAATAATATTTTATCGCAAGAAGAAATCCGTCAACGTCTTAAAGAATCTAGCTTATATAACTGACTAGGTACTTATTAATTATATATCTTGAAGACTACAATCTATATGATTTTAACCACGCATTATCCTTAATACCTCTATCTAACAAAGACTATTATTCCTGATAAGGATAAATAGTATCAACTAAAATAGTAAGCATTCCAAATATAATATATGGCCATTTTTATATTTTCTTAATAGGTTTTACAATCACTCGAATATTAACTATGCCCATTATAGAAAACAGATTCTGAATTTCGCGTAGTAGGTTCTTGTTAGCTTTTTTATTAAGAGCTAGTGGCAGAGAGTGTTTCCTGCCCCCATAATAATATTTTGCGGATATTTTATGTTATTGATACTGATATTTCGTAATTCTCCCTTTCTTGTATCATAGACATGAATTTCCGACTTGTTTTTGCTGATAATAAGAGCATTTT
>JAUMZX010000021.1 GCA_030527905.1 Cardiobacteriaceae bacterium | reverse complement strand
GCAAAGCCATGCTTGATTGCTTGCGTCGGAGAATTATTACGAATACTTTTTCCGCGTAAACGAACTTCCCCTGCGCTCGCCAAACGCGCACCAAATAGGGTCTCTACAATATCGGTACGTCGCGCTCCAACCAAACCAGCAATACCCAGAACTTCGCCTTGCCGTAAATCAAAACTCACATTTTGAATAGAAGGCTGATTTTTTGCGGTTAACCCAGATACTTCCAGAATCACATCACCTGGTATATTGGTTTTTTCAGGAAAACGGTCGCCAAGCTCACGGCCAACCATCATTTGAATCACATTATCAACGCTCAATCCTTCGACAGGACAGGTATTAATCCATTGACCATCGCGCAACACTGTAATTTCATCGCAAATGCGGAAAATCTCATCCATTTTGTGCGAAATATAGACAATGCCACAACCCCGGGCTTTTAGTCGCTCAATAATTTGGAATAAATGATTCACCTCTTTTTCAGACAATGAAGAAGTCGGTTCATCCATAATCACGATTTTGGCGTTATAAGAAAATGCCTTCGCGATTTCAATCATCTGCATTTCTGATACTGACAATTTTGCGACTTTTTGTTTTGGGTCAATATCAATATCCAGTTCTTTAAAAATAGCTTGGGTATCACGATACATTTTACCGTGATCAACAAATATGCCACGCTGAGGATAACGTCCTAACCATAAGTTATCCATCACCGTCACTTGGGGAACAAGATTTAGCTCTTGGTGCACCATTGAAATGCCATTTTCTAATGCTTCTTTTGCAGTCTTAAAAGAAACTGGCTTCCCTTCAAAAAGGATTTCTCCCTCATCCGCATGATAAATACCAAATAAACATTTGAGTAACGTGGATTTACCCGCGCCGTTTTCTCCCATCAGCGCATGCACAGAATGCGGACGCACGAACAATTGCGCATTATCCAGCGCTTTAACGCCGGGAAAATTTTTATGAACACCACGCATTTCCAATAAAAAAGGAGCGTCTGCCATGATAAATTCCCATAAAAATCATTAAAAAATAGCCGACCTACTTCTCAATAGACCGGCTATTACGGTTTATTTCATAAACTGTTCTAAATTACTCTTATCAACGCCGACATAAGGTACCCGCAGATAATCTTGCTTAAATTGATATTCCGAGCCATCTCCAGGCGCTTTACCGGCAATCAGATTAGGCAAAATAGCGAAAATTGCTTTAGCTTGAGACTCCCCGTCATTCAAAACAGTACCGGCCAGTTCGCCATTCTTAACCAATTGCAGCGCCTCAGGAAGCGCATCAACGCCATAAATCGGCAATTTCTTTCCTTGCGCTTTGGCAGCTTCATTCGCGCCCATTGCCATAGAATCATTATTAGAAATAATAACTTCAATCTTATCGGCATTAGGACCAGATAACCATGCTTGCACTATATCCTTCGCTTTAGCGGCATCCCACAAAGCGGCGTCTAAATAAAGCTGCTCTGTTGGTATACCTTTTTCATTTAAAGATTTGACGACCCATTCTGTACGTGCTTCCGCGTCCGGATGACCGGGTTCGCCCTTAATTAACGCATATTGAATCTTGCCATCTTTATTCAAATCCCAAGCGGGGTTAGCTTTCCAACCTTTTGCGATCAATTCGCCTTGAATAACGCCTGACTGAACAGGATCGGTCCCTACATAATAGGCTTTGTCATACGAATCAATAGCCGCTTGACCTGGGTCTTTATTGAAGAATACGACGGGCACACCAGCACCACGCGCTTTTTCAATAATGGTCGCACCGGCGGCCGGATCAACAAGATTGATAGCTAAGGCTTTTACGCCTTTAGCAAGCATAATATCAACCTGATCATTTTGTGTAGATTGATTATTTTGGGAGTCATTCATCAACAGTTCGATGTCTTTCTGCGTACTCGCCACATTTTCAAGCGCTTTACGCATGATAGACATAAAGTTGTCATCATATTTATAAATCGTGACGCCAACACGATCCGTAGCCTGCGCTGCCGCTATAACGCCTAGCGATAACATGATGCTAATCATACTTTTCTTCATTATTTCTTACCCCTTTTACACTGAACGTAGATAACAGAACCGCTCTGTTCAAGCGTATTCTTCCTCTTTTATGAGGAATATGCAACTGCTATTTATAGAAAATCACCATAAAACATCAAGATAAAACATTTAGAACAAAAATAGTCACATTCTTAAGCCATTATCTCTTGTTATCCATTTAAAATACTTTATTTTTCTTTTAAAAGCCTCTAATTGTTGGTTTAGAACATAATTTTTAAGGACAAATCGTTTACCATTGTTGTATTTTTTTATTACTAACCATAATTTGTGGTAGAATTAACAAATATCATGGCAGAAAAACAAAAAGAAACATTTAACTTCACCTTAGCAATCTTATGTTCGATCCAAAGAACCACCCACATCGTCGCTATAATCCGCTCACCGACAGCTGGGTATTGGTGTCGCCACATCGTGGTAAGCGCCCGTGGCAAGGGCAGGAAGAAGCGTTAGAAGAGGATGCAAAACCAACATATGATCCGAAATGTTATTTGTGTCCTAACAACACGCGGATGAATGGCGAACGTAACCCTGATTATCAAGAACCTTACGTTTTTAATAATGACTTTCCCGCATTACTGCCTGATACACCAGACAGCCACAATGATGATCCCCTCTTTCGACTGCAAGCGGTACGCGGTACGGCGCGTGTCATCTGCTTTTCTCCCGATCACAGTAAAACCCTGCCAGAACTTTCGCTGACTACGATTGAAGCGATTATCACGATGTGGATTCAGCAATATCGCGATTTAGGACAGCAATATCGTTGGGTACAGATTTTTGAAAATAAGGGCAGCGCTATGGGTTGCTCCAATCCGCATCCGCACGGACAGATTTGGGCAAGTGATTTTGTACCAAATGACATCGCCCGAGAAGATGTGTGTCAGAGACGTTACCATCAACAGCATGGTCGCCCACTATTATTGGATTATGTTAAAAAAGAACAGGAAGACGGACAGCGTACGGTGGTAGAAGGCGAGCATTGGCTGGCTGTTGTGCCATGGTGGGCAACATGGCCATTTGAAACGCTACTTTTACCCAAAGAAGCATTGCCACGTTTATCTGACGCTAACAAAGCGCAACAAACGGATCTGGCTCAGGTGCTGAAAAAACTCACCAGCCGTTACGACAATTTATTTCATACCGCTTTTCCTTATTCCATGGGCTGGCATGGCGCACCATTTAATCACGCGGATACTTCACATTGGCAGTGTCATGCCCATTTCTATCCGCCGCTTCTGCGCTCAGCGACCGTGCGTAAATTCATGGTGGGATATGAAATGCTGGCAGAAGTACAACGCGATTTAACCCCAGAGCAGGCAGCAAAACGTTTACGTGCGTTGTCTGACATTCACTTCCGAGAGAGGTCATAAATGTTTGACACAGCACGCTTATTTATAAACTTTTTTCAAAAAGAACCTGCTTTTACCGTACGAGCCCCAGGGCGTGTCAATCTAATTGGAGAACATACCGACTATAACGACGGTTTTGTCCTACCTTGCGCCATTAACTTTGCAACAGAAGTTTCTATTGCACCTAGAGCGGACACGGAGATTCACATCGTTGCCGCCGACTATGAAAATGCGCGTGACAATTTTTCAGCAGCCGTATCTCCCGTACCGCATTCACAAGGATGGACTAACTATGTACGCGGCGTGGCAAATGTTTTCATGCAACGATTCGGAGCCTTTGCGCATGGTTTTGACATGGTCATTAGTGGAAACGTTCCGCAAGGGGCTGGCCTCAGTTCATCCGCCTCATTAGAAGTCGCCATTGGTAAAACGCTGCAAACCCTATACCACTTTGACGCTTCACATCGAGATATCGCTCTTCTGGGACAACAAGCCGAAAATCAATTCGTCGGCTGCCAATGCGGCATCATGGACCAATTCATTTCTGCGATGGGCGAATATGGGCAAGCACTTTTAATTGATTGCCGTAGTCTGGAAACAGAAAATGTCGCCCTACCAGAAGGGTTACAAGTCATGATTGTGAACTCTAATGTGCAACGTGGCCTAGTAGGAAGCGAATACAACACACGTCGCGCACAATGCGAAACAGCGGCAGCATACTTTCAGGCAAAGGCGTTGCGTGATATCAATATGCAACAATTACAATCTGCTGAAAAAGCACTAGATAACGCAGTTTATCGCCGCGCCAGACACGTTATCAGCGAAAACGAACGTGTGCTTGCTGCCGTCTCGGCATTACGCAGCAATAACATCCCGTTATTAAGCACCCTAATGGCACAAAGCCATGCCTCCATGCGTGATGACTTTGCAATTACCGTACCGCCTATCGATGCTTTAGTTGACATAATGGCTGGCGTTATTGGTTCGCGAGGTGGCGTACGTATGACGGGAGGCGGATTTGGTGGTTGCGTCGTCGCGTTAGTGCCTCAAGACCTCTTGCATGAAGTGCAAACTGTCATCACGCGCGAATATCCACAACAAAGCGGATTGCAGGCAGACATCTATCTATGCCATGCTGAAAACGGTGTACACCTCGTGTCATGACAACTTACACACTTAAACACGGTCTAGAAATTCGTATTAGCTCATGGGGCGCAACGTGGTTATCCTGCCGTTTAGCCAATGGACGTAAAATTATACTCGGCAGCCGCGATCTCGCCGCTATGTTGGCAGGCGGCGCTTACCTTGGTTGTAGCGTGGGACGTTACGCAGGACGCATTGCCCAAGCGCAATGGCAAGGACATACATTAAATGCCAACCAGCCACCCCATATCTTACATGGCGGACAACAAGGGTTCTCACGACGCTTATGGCAAGTGGATTCTCATAGCACGCGAGAAATCACCCTTTCACTAACCAGTGCCGCCGGCGATCAAGGCTTCCCTGGAACTATGGACGTTGAAGCCCACTACAAACTGGAAGACCAACACAGCCTACGCATCACCTATCGCGCCCGTACCAATGCGCCGACCCCCTGCAACCTCACCAATCACGCCTATTTCAACCTAAACGGCGATGAAGGCGGGCTCAACCAAACCCTCACCATCCATGCCGCACACTACCAACCCGTAGCTGTGGATGGTATCCCTAATGCACCAGCGCGAACAGTAGCGGGTACGACTTTTGATTTTCGTACAGCAAAATGCATTGCCCGCGACTATTGCCAGGACGAAGAACAACGGGCTGTTGGCGGATATGACCACAGCTTTCTACTTGATAATCATGGAAGTGAAAGCCTTGCGGCGGAACTGATTTCTGCCGATGCAAACGTAAAACTCCAACTATTTACGAACCAACCTGCATTACACCTCTATACAGGCCAATACTTGGCAGGCGTAGAAAATCGAGAAGGACGCCCGTATCCAGCCAATGCAGGCATAGCGTTAGAAAGCCAATATCCGCCCGATAGCCCAAGTCACGGAGCTGCAATACTGCAACCAGGCGATACCTATATTCATCACATCCTATACCGCTTTCTTTACTAAAAGCGCACATTTGACGTATGGGTACATACCGTAAGGATTGCTAGTTCAGTGCTTTATCCTTCAAAGCAACAAACGGAAGAAAATATAGAAGAATAGCTCGATTCCGAAAACTTGGAGAAATGTGAAAAAGTATTCGCTTAACTGCGGCCATCTATCTTAGAAATCTTTACTGGATAAAACAAAGCGTACTACACAGCATTTCTAACAGAACCCGAGCTTAACTAGCGAGAAAGAAAATATTTACTACACCTAGAAAACAGACAAACAAAGAACCGTCATACGGTAAAAAAACATGAACACCCTATAAAAATAGGGTGTTCAGTCATGATTACATATAGCTTAAAACATCACCTGTCCACCCGTGATATTGATGGACTGCCCTGTGCAATAAGCCGCCTTATCACTAGCATAAAATAGCAGAACATTCAGCACATCCTGATAATCGCAACCGCGCTTCAGTGGTACTTTGTCAATATAAGTCTGTTCAACCTGATCTTCGGGAATTCCTAATTTCTTAGCATATTCAGGAATTAATGATTGGAACATCGGGGATTTCAGCAAATTACCCAACATGAGCGCATTAACCGTAATCCCTTTATCCGCCAGATCCAAAGCTAAAGATTGCGTTAGTCCGACCGCGCCAAACTTGGCAGCGCTATAGCCAGAATTATACTTACTCCCAACTTTCCCAGACTTCGAGTTAATTTCGATAATGCGCCCTTTAATACCATCGCGCATCATCAAACGGCTAAATGCGCGGGCACATAGGAAATACCCCGTAAGGTTGACCGCAAGAGAACGTTCAAAATCCTTCAATGGAAAATCCCAGATAGGACTGGCTTTAGCGATACCCGCACTATAGACGAGCAAATCACTACGACCAAAGGCACCGTCAACAGCCTGCGCCAACGCATCAACCGAAGATTCGTCTGTGGCATCTACGCTGAAACCAACCGCACGTCCGGCACCACGGGTTGTATTAATTTCTTCCGCAATTTGATCCGCATTCGTACCATTCAGATCAGCAACAGCAACACGATAACCGGCATCAGCCAATCCTTTACAAAGAAAGGCCCCTAGCGTTTGCCCGCCTCCAATTACGATAGCGGTTTGTGTCGTCATGTGTAATACCCCTTAATTAATAAGATTCAATAGTGAAATCACTTCCGATAACGAGAGCATCGCTGGGTAAATGCCCAAGCAGATGCACCGTGCCTGGCAATTTTGCTTTTTCTTCGCCATCGAAATAAATCGTAACGTGCCCCAACGCTCGAAAATTATCCAGAGCATTGTTGCCAATCGCCGTTATCGGAAAGCGCTTGCCACCAATGACAAATAAATCACCTAAACTAAAATCCTGAGTCAGCATCCCATGACGATGCAAAAAACAGTATTCCTTCATATCGTCGGTTGCTTCATTTTCAGCAAAGGTAATGAACACACCATCATCAAAACCTTCACGTGCAGAGTCGCCTACATAGGTGAATTGAGACTGATAAATAACGTTCATACTTTATGCCTGATAAATAAACCCAGAAGCAATCCAAGCAATCAACACAGTAGGAGCCCCCGTCAGAAAACGCCCCAATAACACTGATGGAACACCAACACGTACGGTATCCTGCTTCGCTTCAGCCAAAGACAAACCTACTGGAATAAAATCACAGGCAGCCTGAGCATTAATAGCGAAAAGTGCAGGTAGCGCTAAATGTGGCGGAATAACGCCTTGACCAATTAAGGTGCCAACCAATACGCCGATAACTTGTGCGATAACCGCTCCTGGCCCGAGGAATGGCGATAAGAAAGGGAAAGAACAAATCAATGATAGAACGATAAGGCCGATAGGACTTTTTGCTAATGGTTCAAGACCATGCGCAATCCAATCCCCTAATCCTGAAGCAATAATGATCCCAATCAAAGCAGAAACGAAAGCCATAAACGGCAAAATGGTTTTTAACACGGTATCAATCGTGTCGCGACCTGCTTGGAAGAAAACAGCGATGACAGAGCCCATTCCCATACCAATTTTTGCCAATACCCCGTCTGACTGTTCGGTGATTTTTTTGCTGGTATCGTAATCTCTTGCTTTCTGCATCGAACTGGCTGCTGCAGGCGCTGGATTAACAACCGTATCGCCTTCAACCAGATTGATATTATTAGGACGTACTGCGGAAACATAAATATCTTCCACGATAAATTCTGCTAAAGGACCAGATTTTCCCGTCGCATGAATATTGATGGTTGGAATACGTCGCTTCGGATATAGCCCACAACGTAACGTACCGCCGCAATCAATAATAGCAACACCGATTTCTTCGGCTGGCGGTTCGCCTTCTTTAAAACCGTCTACCGCTTCCCATCCCGTTAACTCAACCAACCGATCGACAATATCAGGACGTGTCCCAGCCGTCATATACAGAATTTTCTTATTTCCTTCAACAGACAGCGTCAGAGGGCCGCCCCAACCGCCGTTACCTTTTTCGATACGAATAACTTTACTCATGATGTTCTCCCTCAGTTGGAATTAGCCAAGTGAACGGTACGATCCAAACGAATTCCCATCCGTTTCTCAAACAACGCCGTTGTCCAATCGTTTATCCAGCCGCGGAAGAAGTTGGTTATCATGCCAACAAGTAGATAACTAACAGCCAATGGCCCCAAATCAAGGCCCAAAGTTTTCAAGCCATTCGCGATACCCAAATAAACAAATAACTCACCCGGATTAATATGAGGAAACATGCCATTCATTGAGTGACAGCTATAAGAAGCAGCCGCATAATAACTGGGTTTGTAACATTCCGGCATAAAACGCCCTAAACTCAGCGTCATCGGATTACAAAAAACAAACGTACCAATAACGGGCAACACAAAATAACGTGATATAGGATTCCCTGCTGATTTCTGTGCTAAGCGTTCAATACGATGCTGCCCTACAAAAGCAATGACTGCATTCATGACCACCAACAAAGCAATGAGCAAGGGAAGAATTCCCGTCACCATTCCAACAAAGACTTCGCCACCCTTCTGAAATAAGCCGATGAACCATTCGGCTCCATGCGCTATTGCACCCATAAAAACCACCTCATTACATTGAAAGAGAAAAGCGCGCTTCTCGTTTCATCAATCCACAGAAAAGCGCAAATAAATTGTAACTATAAATGGGGAAATAACAATATTAGAGTTGTAAAAAATGTGGAATTTTATTGTTTTTAAGTGTTTTTTAGTTGGATAAATCTGCACATTTTCCACGATATCCTGTATTTCCTTAGCTTTTACTTACCAAAAGGAACCTATTTTCCCTACGGATAACTTGGATTTTTGCTCGTTACGCTTGATGAAAAGATATTGCATGTACATCAGCGCAACATATATGGCATTAGCATGCAGTAAAACTGCCTAGAATCAACAAATCCAATGGGAAGACTAAAAAAAGACTTTGCCTGTAAGTGAATGCCTCGATTTAGTACATTCAGCACGTTCGAATAACCATCATGCTCATACCTCCCTTTCTTCTTATGCTTCATCTCTATATAAGGAGTTGATACTATGTTCTTTCTCCATGCCTTATAAACCTTTAACTCCGCCAATAGAAATAAACAGATTATGAATCACGGCATGTCGGTATGGTGCACGCTTGATGAGAACAACGCTTTGCTCTTTCATAACAGATGTACGAGGTTATCCTCATGACCGTATCTTGCTACATTCCTGCCAACAAAAATGACGTTTGAAGACATGTAATGCTGTAAAAAACTTTATTCTTTGATGTGTCGTTTAACATGATTCATAAATCACCGTGTTATGCCACCTTTTATGATTTTCACCTTCCGCGTACGCTATAAGTTTTGGGGCATCTTCATACCGAATTAATGCAGGTTTCCATCTTTATGAGTGCGATTTCTTCTTAGCACGTGGGTGCGTCTGATCGTATGCCTTAGCGAGATGTTGAAAATCAAGATGGGTATAAATTTGCGTGGTAGCTAATTGTTTATGTCCAAGTAATTCTTGTACTGCTCGGATATCGCCAGAGGACTGTAAGATATGACTGGCGAAGCTATGCCGCAACATGTGTGGGTGCACATTAATGCCAGGAAGTTTTTCTGCCGCATAGGCTTTTAAGCGCAACGCGATTCCACGCTCCGTCAATCTAGTTCCGTTTTTATTGAGAAACAGCGCCTTTTCCCCCACTTTTTTTTGTAAAGTTCCGCGTACTGCACGCCAACGCTCTAACGCTTCTCGTGCTTTACTTCCAATAAAGACCAACCGTTCCACTCCGCCTTTGCCACGTATGATGATGTGTTGTTCTTCACTACGTAAATCCGTATCCAGAGCCGCCAGTTCTGCCAGACGTAAACCGGCAGAGTAGAAAAGTTCCAAAATAGCATGGTCCCGCAAAACCAGAGGGTCATCACTATCAGGTGCCGCGAGTAACGTTGAGATTTGCTCTGGCGTGAGCGCTTTAGGCAACGGTTGTTTGATTTTTCGTGGTAATTTCAATGACGCGGCAGGGTTCTCTGCTAATCCGCGTTGCCGATGTAACCATTCATAAAAGCCTCGCAAAGCTGCGCGATGTTGATTAAGCGTTGCTGGGTTATAGCCAGCTTTCATCATCTGACCAAGATAACGTTGCAAGTTTTTCTTATTCAGTGCGCGTAGTTCCTGCTCTGCGTGCGCGGCAGCACATTGCTGTAATAATCGTTGGTAGGTCGCTAGCGTTTGTGTTGCCTTTGCCCGTTCATAACGCAGATAGGCGATATAGTCTTCAATATCGTTCATGCCAATTCGCCGTGATAGACCGTAACGGCCGGTCCCGCCATATATAAAGGCTGTCCTTCTCCCGCCCAATCAATATGTAGTTCACCGCGTGGCAATTGCACAATGACGTGTTTATCCAATAAACCGCGCATAATTCCGATGGCAACAGCAGCGCACGCGCCAGTGCCGCAAGCTTGTGTTTCACCCACCCCTCGCTCAAAAACACGTAAACGGATATGTCCACGATCTTGCACCTGCATAAAACCCGCATTTACACCTGCAGGAAAGAGCGGATGCTGTTGTAATGCCGCGCCGACTGCGGCAACAGGCGCACGTTCAACATCACTAACCAACTGAACGGCATGCGGATTGCCCATACTGACGATACCCAGTTGTAAATCATGACCCGCAACATGCACAGCTTGTGTCAGGCGCTCCGTTTGCATACGCGTGAACGGCGTAAAATCAGGCACGCCCATTTCAACCTGATACAGTTCATCTCCCTGTGCATTAAGTCCCATATAAGCAATGCTGATACTGCCCCGTTTTACGGCGGCTTTTACCGGCTGCTCCAGCGTATGTAAGCCATGTTCACGCAAATAGCGGCCGAAACAGCGGGCACCATTACCACAATGCTCAACTTCGCCGCCGTCGGCGTTAAAAATACGGTATGCAAAATCGTACTGTGCGTTAGGTGCGGGTTCAACAATCAAAAGCTGATCAAAGCCTATGCCGCTGTAACGATCCGCCAGCGCCATCACTTTATCAGCTGACCAGTCGAACGGTTCGCGCAGGGCGTTGAGCACAATAAAATCATTTCCTAAACCATGCATTTTACTAAAGGAACGAATACTCATCGCCGACCAATACTCCTCAATAAAACTAACACCAGAATCGCGCCAAAAACTGAAGCAATAAATCCCGCAGGTTGACCAATGCGATACCAACCCAACTGTTGCCCGATAAATCCCGCCACGACAGACCCGACAATGCCCAAGGCCATGGTAAAGAAACAACCCATATTGTCCTGTCCAGGATGTAGGGCACGAGCTACTAACCCAACCAAAAAGCCGATAATCGCTAGCCAAACAATTCCCATCATATTGCTCCTTATCGTTTCAACCATAAAAATGCGTCATCACTATAACGACAAGCGCCAAGAGCGGCAAGCATGCGTGCTACAATACCCAACATTCACAACACAAGGATTTTCCATGAAAAATGACCTATTGTTACGCGTCTTGCGCGGCGAACCTGTTTCCCGCACTCCCGTCTGGATGATGCGTCAGGCGGGGCGTTACCTACCTGAATACCTCGCAACCCGAGAAAAAGCAGGCGACTTCATGACCATGTGTAAATCTCCCGAGGTTGCCTGTGAAGTTACCTTACAACCGTTAGCACGCTATCCCCTTGATGCTGCGATTCTTTTCTCTGACATTCTCACCATTCCCGATGCTATGGGATTGGGACTTAAATTTGTTAAAGGCGAAGGACCCATCTTCAAACGTCCGCTACGCACTCAGAGTGATATCCAAGCTTTACCTAACTTGGATCCTCACGAAGACCTAGGCTATGTCATGGATGCCGTACATCTAATTCGACGTGAATTGAACAATAGCGTCCCCTTAATAGGCTTTGCCGGCAGCCCATGGACCATTGCCACTTACATGATAGAAGGGCGTTCCAATCGAGACTTTGCGCTTAGCAAAGCCATGCTTTACCAAGAACCGCGCACCCTACACCTCCTACTGGATAAACTCGCCAAAACCATCACGGACTACCTCCTCGCTCAAATCGCGGCAGGCGCACAAATCGTCATGCTCTTTGACAGTTGGGGCGGCGCGCTCGCGTGGCAAGCCTATCGAGAATTCTCACTCGCTTACATGGAACGCATCATCACAGGCATTGGCGACAAAGCACCAGTCATACTATTCAGCAAAGGTGGTGGGCAATGGCTAGATATGATGAAAGACTGTGGTGCGAGTGCACTCGGCTTAGATTGGACTACGTCCCTAGGTAACGCTCGAAAAAGTGTTGGAGAAACCCTTGCCTTACAAGGAAATCTTGATCCTGCCATTCTGCGCGCCGCACCAGAAATCATAGAAAACGAAGTACGCCGCGTCCTAGCTGATTACGGCTATGGACATCGTCACATCTTCAATCTGGGACATGGCATTACGCCAGACATTCCGCCCGAACATGCTGCGGCCATGATAGAAGCCGTGCACCGCCATAGCCCCGCTTACCACAGGAACATACAACCATGATTACCTACATTGACCCAGAAACCCGCTACAGCGATGCAACCATACACAACGGCATCATTTACCTCAGCGGACAAGTTCCCGAAGATAGCCATGCGGACATGAGCGGCCAAACCCGTAGCGTCCTTACACAAATTGACACCCTGCTTGCGCGCTTAAATTCGGACAAAGCACACATACTAGAAGCCACCATCTACCTCGCAGACATGCAGGACTATGACGCGATGAATCGCGAATGGGACGTCTGGACTGCCCCCAATCGTGCCCCCGCTCGTGCTTGTATTCAAGCCCCACTTGCAGACCCCGATTGGAAAATAGAAATCAAACTAACGGCGGTACAAAAATCGCCCAGAGACTAACTGTACTTCGTTCGTATATCCCGTTCTAACCCTCACCGTAACCATGTCTCAGTACTCCGATTTAGCCTACTGGCAAACTCCAGATGAATGCCTCGCCATTCTTGCGACGCAACCTGAAACAGCATGTGAACGTGCACTGTACGAACTCTTACGGCGTTACAGCGGCGAAGACAATGAGGCGGCCACAAGAGCCGTTTTACAAAAACTCCTACTACACCCACGCTACCAAGGGCGAAAAAATCTTTCTTGCTGGTTGGAAGACGTTCTTTTAGGAAACTACGCTTGGCCCACCTTACTTGCTCAGAGCGAAGCGGTACTAGAAACATTACATTCTGAAAGCTGTCGTGTTTTAGGTGAATACGGCGGCATGCATCTGGATGAAGATACTCTTGAGCCTGTGGTCAACCGCCTATTTGCACGGGCAACGCCACAGGCTTACGACATTATTTGGAGCATTCTTTATTGGCACGAAGGGTTACTCGCTCGCCGCCCTGACTGGGCACAATGGTTACAAACGCAGATCACGTCATTAAAAGCTTAAACGCGATGCAACTACTATTCGAACTGATTCTGGAATTAGCCATCCAAATCATCGGCGAACTTCTCGTTGAGCAAAGTCTCAAAAGACTACAACGCCGGACTCCCGTGCTCTGGGTATCCGCGCTCATTTATATCTTGTTAGGTATTTTGCTCGGTTTTGCCAGCTTATGGCTATATGCTGTCGCGCTCATTCATAGTCCCGCCTTGCGTATGGTTAATCTCCTCCTCACACCATTGATAGCCGCAACAAGTATCAGCTTTTATCAGCATTTACGACAGCAACACCCTTTCTATCGTACTTTTCTGGTTACCTATCTATTTGCATTGGCTTTTGCCAGCGTACGCTTTATTTATACAAGATGAACACACCACATCTCGCAGTACAACAAATTGACACGCCTATCGGTTCACTACATATCTGCGCTAACGAGACGGGCATCTGCCTGATGGCATTCAGCGATAGCGCACATCTTGCACGCACCGTTTCCCTACTTGAACGCCGCGCCCGCATCACAGCAGGCACAAACGCACATATACGACAAGCCGCGCTGGAAATAAGCGAATATTTTGCTGGCAGGCGGCAGCATTTCACGACCGCCTTGCAGCCATACGGCAGCGATTTCCAACAGACTGTCTGGACGGCATTACAAGGCATTCCCTACGGCACAACGACACACTATCAAGCATTAGCCGCTTACGTAGATCGTCCCACAGCGACTCGCGCCGTTGCCGCTGCCAATGCAGCCAACCCTATCGCCATTCTCATCCCTTGTCATCGCGTCATAGACAAACAAGGCGGCTTAACTGGATATGCGGGTGGTTTATTCCGTAAAAACTGGTTGCTCGCACACGAACGCCAGTTTTCTCTTTCTTCAACCCGATCATCCGTATGCACCTAAAAATCCTGATTTATACCTTTCTTGGCGGCGGACTGGGTAGCATATGCCGTTATCTAACGAGCTATTTCATCAACAAAAATGGAAGCGTGTTTCCGCTAGCTACCTTACTTGTTAACCTCGGCGGTAGCCTGCTGATTGGTCTATTAGCTCATGCATTGGGTCGTCATCATCTCGAATGGCGCGCCTTACTTATCACTGGCTTCTGCGGCGGCTTTACCACTTTCTCAACTCTTTCGCTGGAAAGTATCCAACTCTGGCAAACACAACACGATACGCAACTGATTCTCTATCTATGTTTGAGCCTCGTCGGCGGATTGCTCGCGGCTTGGGCGGGATTACAACTTGGCCGCGCACTCCTGCCATAAGGCGTCAGTGTGTTTATGTATAATGCCACCTTTAGACAACCACGATACTGATTATATGCACAAGCACTTTGAAAACCACACCAATCCATTTCCTGCCGACTGGCAGTCACCGCCACCACGAACCCTGTTTGCCTTTGTCCGACATTACTGCAAAGGCTTTTACACGCCACTCTGGATGATCATCATTACCGGCATCATCATCGCGATGCTGGAAGTGCTTATTTTTGGCTTTATCGGCAATATTGTTGACTGGCTGACCGCCAGTTCACGCGACACTCTATTGCAGGATGAAGGTTGGAAATTAACCGGTATGGCGCTGGTTATCCTCGTTCTTTTACCGCTGACCAGTACTATTTCTACCGTTGCGCGTAATCAAATGATTATGGGCAACCTGCCAATGGCGGCACGTTGGCGCATGCACAATTACCTGCTAGGACAAAGTATGGGCTTTTATCAAGACGAATTTTCAGGTCGGGTTTCAGCCAAAGTAATGCAGACGGCACTAGCCGTACGCGCCGTTGCCACCACCTGCGCCGACATCATGGTATACGCCGCCGCCTACTTCGTCTCCATTATCGCGCTTATGGCCAGTCAGCATTGGCTGCTCATGATGCTCATCATTGCGTGGATTGTTGCGTATAGCTGCATCCTGCGGCACTACCTGCCGCTCCTACGAGACGTCTCTGAAGCACAAGCGGATGCCCGCTCAACCATGACTGGACGCGTAACCGATGCCTACACCAACATTGCCACCGTAAAACTCTTTGCCCATACCCAACGCGAAGCGCTATATGCCCGCGATGCTATGCGCGAATTTCTAGGCACCGTACATCACCAATTCCGCTTAGTCACAAACCTCGATATCCTGATAAACGTACTGAACTACTGCCTCATCTTTGCGATTGCTGCTGTCGGCATTACCCTCTGGATGCAAGGGCAAATCGCGGTTGGCGCCATTGCGGCTGCTGTCGGCTTGGCTTCCCGTATGAATGGCATGTCGCATTGGATTATGTGGGAAATTGGCGGTTTAGCGGAAAACGTCGGCACCGTAGCGGACGGCATGAACATGTTGGCGCGCCCTATCACAGTGCAAGACAAAGCAGGCGCACAAGAACTCCGTATTAGCGACGGACGTATTGAATTTGATCACGTCAGCTTTGGTTACAGCGAAAAAGAAGAAAAACACGTCTTACACGACCTCAGCTTAAATATCCGCCCTGGCGAAAAAATTGGTCTGGTCGGACGCTCGGGCGCAGGGAAATCAACGCTGGTCAATACCTTAATGCGCTTTTATGACTTGGATAGTGGTGAAATCCGCATCGACGGACAAAATATCGCAGATGTTACGCAAGACAGCTTACGCCGCAACATCGCGATGGTTACACAAGACACCTCATTGTTGCACCGTTCCGTACGCGACAACATCCTGTACGGTCGCCCCAATGCCAGCGAAGCTGAACTCCAGCAAGCCATCATCCGCGCAGAAGCTGATGATTTTATCAACGACTTAACCGATCAACGCGGCAATACCGGTCTAGATGCACAAGTTGGCGAGCGCGGCGTCAAACTCTCCGGTGGACAACGACAACGCATCGCCATCGCCCGTGTCTTACTCAAAGATGCGCCAATACTCATTCTGGACGAAGCCACCTCTGCGCTGGATAGCGAAGTAGAAGCCGCCATTCAGCATAGCCTGAACCAACTGATGGAAGGCAAGACCGTCATCGCTATCGCGCACCGCCTCTCAACCATTGCCGCGATGGATCGCCTCATTATTTTGGATGCGGGGCGCATCGTCGAACAAGGCAGCCATGACGAACTCTTGGCGCAAAACGGCATTTATGCGCAACTCTGGTCGCGGCAGACTGGCGGTTATCTCGGCGAAGCCTAACACAGCAGATGGAAAATGATTCATCATGAACGACGATTCCAATCTTACCAGCCGTATCCGTGCCGCCTTGTCAGAGCTCAATGACGTACGTGAAATTAAAATGTTCGGCGGATTAGCCTTTATGCTAGATGCGCGGATGCTGGTTTGTGACTCTGCGGACGGTTCCAATCTGCTCGTCCGTGTTGCACCGGAGCATGACGCCGAACACCTGAAAAGAAACGGCGCCATACGTGCCGAAATGGGTAAAGGTCGCCGTATGGGGGCTGGCTGGATACGTGTGACCAAAGACGCCATAGCAACAGATGAAGACTGGCAATATTGGATGGATGCGGCAATGACTTTTCATGCCACAGCATCAAGTAAACAAAAGCACAAATCCAAGAAATAAGCGCTTTACGCGATAGGTTTCATCACATCGTATTTCATCATGAGTAGCCAAGTTAACGGCTTTGCGAACCGCAATATAACCGTATCTGTAACCCGTCCCCATATTCTTCAACCAGTGGAAACATCATCGTGATGTATAAATGGTGTTACTCAACCAATATTGTTGGTCGATCGCAGATACTATCTAATTGGAGGCTCGTTATCTACTTTTCCTCAAAAGAAATCCTATTGCCAGCCTATTATCGGAAGCGCGCTCATACAGTAAAAATGCGGACGATAACTCGTCGCACGGCATACTATGAAACCTTTGCAAAAGGTCTCCAAACCGCTTTACATTACCCCGACATCCACAACTCAA
>JAUMZX010000020.1 GCA_030527905.1 Cardiobacteriaceae bacterium | reverse complement strand
TAGATGATTATTTTAAACAGGAAGTGTAAACAACGCGGCGATTTCCTACAAATAATATAATTCGCATCACGCTATTATTAATTTTATAAAGACAATAAACATCAGGGTATTAGTATGTCTACTTACCATTAAAACAAAGCCTATACTAACCTTTCTATATTTAACATGATATTAATACTTCAAATCCATGTTAGAAACTTATGAATGTCATTTTATAACAATAAGTTAATTTCATAATTGGATGCAGCAATAAAAGATAGACTAAAATTTAAGATATGTAATTATATTCAGATTTCTATACTCATCTGGGTAAGAAATCTATTGATAATAAACAACCATTTCAGCGATATTCTAAATAAGGAATAATGTATTTGCGCTAATGCCGCATACTAAATAATCAACATACGGATATTATTTAATATCATTAAAGCTAATAAAGTATCCTGAAAAATAAACTATTATTACATTTTAAATAGGACAAATAGCATTATCTAAAAATATTTATTTTACAGATTTTATCTATCATTAAGCTAATATAAAGACACTACTTTACATAAGGATTGGCTTTATCACGGAAACTGATACGTACGGGTGTACCATCCAATTTAAAATATTGTCGAAAAAATTTGCTCAGATATTTTTCATAACTTGCAGGAACATTAGTTGTCCGTGTTCCATGAATAATAATATGCGGAGGGTTGCGCCCGCCTTGGTGAGCATATTGCAACTTAATAGAGTAACCTTGCACTAATGGCGGTTGATGACGTCGATAAGCAAGTTCCAGCGCTTCCGTAAGTCTGTTCGTCGAGAGTTCAACCATGGCGGAACGATAGACTTTTTTTACTGCAGGTAATAACTTACGAATATTGCTGCCATGCAATGCAGATATATAAAATACTTCAGCATAATCAACAAAATGAAGCTTACGTTCAAATTGTTTTCGGATTTGTTCACGTTGCTCGCTATCAAGATGATCCCATTTGTTAATCGCAATAATTAGACCACGACCATGCTGAATAATTTCTCCAAGTAAATGTGCATCTTGATCACTTACCCCTTCATGTGCATCAAGGAGTAGTAGCACCACATTTGCACGATCAATTGCTTCCAATGTTTTCACAATAGAAAACTTTTCAATTTTATCGCTAACACGCGCTTTTCGCCGCACTCCAGCGGTATCAATCAACGTAAAATAATCACCATGCGCATCCTGATAAGGTATGGCTATAGCATCGCGCGTAGTACCTGCAACCGGACTAGCCACCAAACGCTCTTCGCCAATCAGTCGATTTAGCAAGGTAGATTTTCCCGTATTCGGACGACCGATAACCGCAAGAGCAATCCCTTTTTCCTCGGTTTCATGAGTTTCTGGCATCGTAAACAATGCGGCATCTGATAATTCGCTCAAGCGCAAAATAGCACATTGTATAAGCTTTTGAATACCACGACGATGCTCTGCGGCAATGGCTAACGGATCCACAAAACCAAGTGAATAAAAATCAGCAAGCACTAAGTCAGGATCAGCAAAATCTGTTTTATTGACAGCAAGAATAATAGGTTTCCGACTATGTCGCAGCTCAATCGCAATTTGTTCATCAACAACGGTTAGCCCATCACGCCCGTCTACAACAAATATGACTAAATCTGCTTCTTCTATCGCAGCACGAGCCTGTTTATCGACTCTATAATCAATTTGTGCTTCCTCTTCACGCAATAATCCGCCTGTATCAATAATGCGACAGGATATGCCTTCTAATTCTGCTTCACCATAATTGCGATCTCGTGTTAATCCTGGTGTATCAGAAACTAAAGAGTCACGACGACGCGTTAACGCATTAAATAAGGTGGATTTGCCCACGTTAGGACGACCAACTAACGCAATCAATGGCTTGCGTGCTGCCACGGGCACAACGTCAGTGTTATAGATTTCGCTCATTGTGGCCGGAAACTTAACAAGGTGCCGTCTTTTAACTGCCAAACAATGGTGTCGCGTAAAACGACAGCACTCGTTTCCGCACTTGTCGAAGCTATTTTCTGCTGGCCTATAATTTCACCATTACGACCATCTAGCCAATGTAACCAACCTTCATAGTCCAAGACACCAACACGACCATCTGACAGCGCAAAAGGAGGAGAAAGACGTCGACCTTCCAATTGTTCATTATGCCAGCGGATATTTCCATCTGTTTGATTAAGTGCGACAACATGGTCCATGTCATTAACAAGAAAAACGCCATCATGGCTGAGGGCAATATCTTTCTGTGTTGAAACTTGTTCCTGTTGCCAACGGGGTTGTCCAGCTTGTAAATCTACAGCAAAAATCATGGATTGATACGCTGCCCCATACAAAACACCATTATTAACTTGTGGTGTACTATCCATATCAACTAATCTCGCGACGGGATTGCTACCACCGCTGTTGGCAACACGTTGTTCGATAATAGGAAGTCCGCTTTTCTCATCAAGAACTACAAAATAGCCATTATCGGTTGTCAATATCACAACACCACCGCCAACAACTGGAGCAGCATTGCCGCGAACACTTAAAACAGGCTCATTAATATGGTAACGCCATAGCTCGCTACCATTCTGTTCATCAAATGCGGTTAAGGTACCGTCGATACTACGAGCAAAGACCATACCATCCGCTGCTACAGGAGCGGCAAGCATTAATCCAGAGAGCGAAGCGCGCCATAATGTTTCAGCATTATCGGCATCTACGGCCATTAAGTCGCCGCTTTCTGTACCAACAAATACAATGTTGCGCTCTACGGCAACGCCAGCGCTAATGTTATTTCCTAATTTTTCACGCCAAACTTGGCTGCCATTTTCAGCATTTAGAGCACTCAAATTTCCATTAGCAGAAACAGCATAAATTCGCCCACCTTCATAGGCTGGTTTTAGGGACAGTCCTTGCTCTTCTCCGCCATCTCCAAGATTTTGTTTCCACAAGACCGCTGTAGCAACTTGGCCACTACTAGTAGGTAAAGCTTTAGGCGGAGGCCGATTATCTTTACCTAAAAAGAAATCAGACGTTGAGGAACAAGACGCCAACAGTAATAGCGACACACACGATAAGAAAAAACGAGGCACTATTTTTTTCATGCGTTACCTTCCTTTACAGCCTGTTGCGCCTGTAACGCATTAATTTGCAACATCGTGGCACTACTGGGCATCAATTGTTGGCTTTGCTGATACGCTTGCAAAGCTTCTGTCAATTTTCCTTGCTTCTCATAAACATAACCTTGCAAAGTAGCCGCTTGTGCGGCATAAACGCTATTCTGTAACTGCTCAATATATTGCAGCGCTTCATCATATGAACCACGTTCGACCGATAACGAAGCTAATTGCCAACGAGCATTCTGCGCCAACAAATCATCTTTACTCGCAATGGCTATTTTAAGCGTTGATTGCGCCTCATCATTTTTACCTGCTTTTGCATAAGCAGGTGCCATATTAATGGCCGCCATCTCAGCTATTTCGCCACCTTCTTTTAATAAAAGATCATAAGTAGCTGTAGCAGCTTGCAGATTATCATGTTCTAGAGCTTCTAATACTGTTTCTAACTGCGCAGATGCTGTATTGCGTTGTACCATTTTCTGATTCTGCCAGTAACGATAGCCACCAATCGCTCCTAAACCGAACACAATGCCAACAATAATCGTTAAACCATACTGCTGTAACCATTCGCGGATCAGTTCCAGCGTTTCTTCATCGGTTCTGTCACTCATACAGTTTCCTTTATTCGTTCAAAGTAAACAGATAATTCATTAAGCGGAATACACTGTTGACTACCATCATGTAAATTTTTCACACTCGCATATTGTTGTTGTATTTCATCGTCGCCAATAATCAAAGCAAAGCGTGCGTTTTCTTGATCGGCCTTACGGAGTTGTGATTTCAACGGTTGTACTTGTGTTTGAAGTAATACGCTCAAATCCAAAGCTCGTAACTTTTGCACTTGCTGCATCAATGTCGCTAGATAAGCTTCATCAGTTGCAATAGCATAGATTAAAGGCGCTGCACTGCTAAATACACCACGGCTTTGCGCTAACAACATAATACGCTCAATACCAAAAGCAAAACCCGCAGCAGGCGTTGCTTTTCCTCCCAGCTGCTCTACCAGACCATCATAGCGTCCCCCAGCAGTTACAGTACCTTGGGCACCAAGCGCATCTGTAGTCCACTCAAAAACAGTGTGACAGTAATAGTCTAAGCCTCGAACCAAACGCGGATTATGTTCCCACGCGATACCAAGCGCATCTAATAATTCGCAGACTCGAGAGAAATGAGCTTTACTCTCATCACTCAAATAATCATCCAGCAAAGGCGCACCATCAAGCACTGCTTGCACTGTGGTATTTTTACTATCTAGTATCCGTAAAGGATTTGTTGTAAGACGGCGTAAGCTATCCGAATCCAGAGCATCTACATGCTCATTTAAATACGCTACTAGCGCTTGCTGAAACTGACGCCGCTCTTCTGCCAAGCCAATAGTATTAATTTCCAACTTGAGCAAAGGAAGAATATCAAGCTGACGAAAAAGATCCGCACCAATCGCAATAAGTTCAACGTCTTGCGCAGCACTAGCCATCCCAAAAGATTCTACGCTGACTTGCAAAAACTGACGACTACGCCCTTTTTGTGGCCGCTCATAACGGAACATAGGACCCTCAGCATAAACACGCTGCGGTTGTTGCAATTTTCCATGTTCGATCATGGCTCGCACAATACCTGCTGTTGCCTCTGGTCGTAAAGTGATACTTTCATCATTACGATCCATAAAGGTATACATTTCTTTACTGACGACATCGGTTTCTTCGCCAACCGCTCGTTTAAAAAGTCCTGTTTGTTCCAACAACGGTAAATCCAAAGGACGATAGGCATAGCTCGCAAGTACGGCATGGATACGCGCATACAACTGCTGCAAATATTCTGCCTCTGGCGAGAAAACATCATTCATTCCTCGCAACGATTGAATCTGTACTTTAGCCATTCGGAACTTCTACAGTAAAACGACGTCCAGAACCTTTCTGACGATAATTATCCAGCGGTTGCTCTTGTCCGTTTATCACCATGACCACGCCATCAGGACGACCAATATTAAAGCTATACGGCGCACCTTCTGCCGGTAGTTCTACTTTTTCACCTGCTTTAATAATTCGAGATACTACCGATTTACGACTGCTATCCTGAATCTGCACCCAACTTTCTGCTGAAAAAGACAGTTGAATTCCACGCTGATCACCTGTTGGAGCAGGTTTTTCATTTTCAGTTGCACCTGCTTCTGCCGTATTTTGAGTATCTTGATTTGTTATACCCGGGACAGATGCCGCATCAACAGGAGATGTCGCAACACTATCAGCAACAGGTTGAACATTTTCTGCACCAACCGTTTGTCCGCCAATTTCCAGAACAATATCCTGACTTTTCTCACTTGGTGTCGTATTTTCCGTTCCCGCAAGTGTCTCGCTAGTACTTGGCGCGTTAAAAGCTCCGTTGATCTGCTTCATCAACCAAGAATTATTATCTATCAGTTGATACAACAAAACACCACCAACAACGAGTACCGAAAAAATCAATAACCACAATCCCAAATAACTACGGCGATATGCTTTTGTCTGACTTTCAACATTAGCTGCTGAAAGACGTAATTCCGGTTGTGGCTCATTACGAATTCTATTAAATGCCTGACTTACCGCTGCTTCATTTAACCCAAGAAAACGTGCATATAAACTCAGGTAACCGCGAGTAAATACAGGAGCTGCTATTTCTGCAAAGCGGTTTTGTTCCAATTTTTCAATAATATCTTGACTTAAACTGGATTGCATTGCAGCAGTTGGTATTGATAAATCTCGTTTCATTCGCGCCGCCGATAACACAGCACCAATATCGAGATTACCAGATGTCGTGGTCTTCTCACTCATAACTTATATTCCCAGAGATTGCGCCTGTGAAGTGTTTTTATAGTTGGCCCGCATAACCCGAACTAACTCTTCTTCCATGCGACTGTCTCCGCTTTTACGCGCGGCTTCAATCCCTATTTTTACACTTTCAGGACTATAGCCAACATAAGTATGCACAACTTTGAGATAACGTAATGCCGCCGCATAATCGCCTTTTTGTAAGGAAATTTCCGCTAGTGGCAATAAGGCACCTGACGCTTGCGAGTCACTAGTTAAAGCCTGTTTATAAGCGCTTTCTGCCTGCCCAAGCTGATTACGACGTTGCATACAGTTACCTTCGGCAATATACGACGCCGTTTTGAACTCAGCATTGCGCCCGCGCATCTGTCCGTATAAAGCCTGTAATTCACTATCACGATCAAATTTACAGAGGAAAGTGGCGTAATTAACATAGCCTAGTACATATTCTGGATGACTATGAATTAGTTTTTGGTAGATTTGATTACCTGACGCAATATCTCGGGTTTCCTCATACAATACCGCGAGAATATTCCAGGCTTCAGGCGGATGTGAATCAATTTCGATAGCTCGCTTCAATTTGGGTTCAGCAAGATCATAGCGCCCCATCTGCAAATATTGGGCACCCAGCTCAACATAATCCTGATACGCCTTATTGTAATCCGCCTTTTTTTTTGTCACGACATTGGGTAAATCATCATCCGCGCCTTTATCGCCGAAGCCAAAAGAGCTACAGCCACTTAACATGACAGCTGCCACAAACGTTGTGAGTAGTGAGATTTTATTTATTTTCATCAGGCTTCCACCTCTTGTCTGGATAATTTACGTTCACGGCGGCTACGGTCATTAACCTGCCCCACCAACTGCCCGCAGGCAGCATCAATATCTTGTCCGCGGGTTTTGCGAATAGTTGCCACATAACCATTTTCGGTTAGATGACGCTGGAAAGCGAGAATATCATGGCGTTTTGAGCACATAAAGCGGCTACCAGGAAAAGCATTAAATGGTATTAAGTTAATTTTTCCGGGAATTCCACGCAATAATTCCACCAACTCATGCGCATGTTCAAGACGGTCATTCACGCCTCGCAACATGACATATTCCCAAGTAACGCCTCCATGCTGACCATTATGCTGCACATATTGATGACAAGCTTCAAGTAATGCAGTAAGACCATAACGCGCATTAACAGGTACAATTTGGTTACGCAATTCATCATTCGGCGCATGTAAAGAAACCGCCAAACTAAGATCGGTAACTTCACGCAGCTTATGAATGGCAGGAACAATACCCGAAGTGCTCAAGGTTACACGACGTTTAGACAGACCAAACGCATGATCATCCATCATCAAGCGAGTTGCTGGCAACACATTATTAAAGTTGACCAACGGCTCTCCCATGCCCATCAACACCACATTCGTAACGACACGATTATTACCATGTCGATCACAATTAAGCATTTCCTTAGCCAACCAAACCTGAACGATAATCTCACCGCTGCTCAGATTTCGATTAAATCCTTCATGTGCAGTCGAACAAAATGGACATGCAAGCGCACATCCTGCCTGCGAAGAAATACACAGGGTTCCGCGATCATCTTCAGGAATAAAAACTGTCTCAATACTATTGCCACATTGATAACGAAAAACCCACTTGCGGGTTCCATCACTGGCCAACTGATCGGCAACAACCGTTGGGAAACGACATTCTGCCACTTCTTTCAATTTCTCACGCAAGACTTTGCTCAAGTCGGTCATTGCATCAAAATCTGTCACACGTTCGTGATAAATCCATTTCATCAATTGCTTGGCACGAAAAGGTTTTTCGCCCAGCTGTTGCAACCAGTCGATCAAAGATTCACGATCAAAATCAAATAAATTTACTTTCTCTGCCATTAGCGGCACAGCTCTCTCTCAGCAAAGAAAAAAGCAATTTCACGCATCGCGTTTTCAACACTATCGGAACCATGAACTGCATTACGCCCTTTGTTTTCAGCAAATTCGGCACGTAAAGTCCCTTTGGCTGCTTCTGCTGGATCTGTCGCTCCCATCAATTCACAATAACGAACCACAGCATCATCACCGCGCAATACTTGCACCATAACCGGACCTGATGTCATAAATTCAACTAGCTCAGCAAAAAAAGGACGTTCACGATGAACGTCATAAAAATGAGCCGCATCTTCGTTACTTAATCGCAACATTTTAGCAGCAACAATCTCTAAACCATTTTGCTCAAGACGAGCCAGAATTGCGCCAGTATGATGGTTTTGAACGGCATCTGGTTTGATAATGGAAAGCGTCATTTGCGCAGGCATGAATACTCCGGAATTATTGTAGAGGGAAACGGTACTATGTTAGCACATAACCCGCAAGCGATTAAAATCAACGATAAGCGACTTGTAAAACGGCCAAGCGTTCTGCGGTACCAACATCCTGCCACACACCATTATATTGTTCTCCACTCAAAGCCCCTCTTGCCAAATATTGATGCAGAATAGGCGCGAGAGGACGAAACCCCGCAGCCACACCACTAAACAGACGAGGGTGTATTACAGAAATCCCACTAAAAGTCAGCGTTGAACCCGCGATGAGAATAGTCCCTGCCAATGAAAAATCGCCACTAGCTTTCCATGCGGGAGTATCAACTAACAATAAATGGGCGAGACTGTCAGCAGGACGATTTTCGCTAAAACGACGTAAATCAACATCACACCAAACATCCGCGTTAACTACAAGAAATGGCGCATCGTCTAACAATGGCAACGCTTGAATTAGACCGCCCGCAGTCTCCAACCCACTTTCGGGCTCTCGCGAATAAACAATGCGAACACCATACGCATCTCCATCACCAAGCTCAGCCTCAATCATCTCTCCTTTATAGCCAAGATTAATGACAACATCACGAAAACCCGCACGCGCCAATCTGCGTAGTTGCCAACCAATTAGACTGTCATCGCCAACGCGTAATAACGGTTTCGGACAATTATCCGTTAATACGCCCATACGTTTGCCACGCCCAGCTGCAAGTATCATCGCTTTCATCATGCTAGCTTCTCTTTAAAAACAGGGGAAATATCCTGTAACAGCTGAGATAACGCCGACAATACAGGCAGTGCTGCCGCTTCCAACTGCACATAAGAAAAAACCCGAGGTAAATCGACAAGATACCTATGTTTACCATCGCGTTCCGCCAGTCGAACAAACAAGCCTAGAACTTTCATGTGCCGCTGCAACGAAACTGCATGACATAGGTCTGCCCATTCAGTCACGCCAACATCCGCATAATATTGCGCCCGAAAAGCTTCTTCCCAACGATGTACGTCTTCGATTGGATAGCGGATATAACAATCGCGTGTAATCGAAACCAAATCATAAGCAGCGTTTCCCCACAACGCATCCTGATAATCAAGAATCCCAATATTACCATCCGTGCAGCGCATCAAATTACGACTATGATAATCCCGATGCACACAAACCCTAGGCCCCTGTCCGGCTAGCATAACTATCTGCATTTCTATTTGTGCTAACAACGCATTATCTACCTGAATACCTAACCACGGTAAAAACCATTCTCGTAATAAGGCTACTTCCGTGCCTAATCGCTCATGACTATAAGGCTGAATATCCGCTTTCAATGCCTGCGTTGCTTGCTGCCAAATTCCCAGCAAGGCTAAGGCCTGTGTCATGGCGCCTTCCGGATGCTCACGTAAATCTTGCCATAACCAACGATCACCAAAATCTTGTAACAGTAGGAAGCCCTGAGCATTATCCGCTGCCTTTATTTGTGGTACAGGCAATCCGCATGCGGAGAATTGGGCGGTTCTTTCGCTGAATAACATGACCCCGCCATATTCCGGCGGGCTATCCATCAAAATGTAGCTCTCTCCATCCTGACTGCAACGAAAATAGCGGCGAAAACTCGCATCGCCTCCTAGTGGAGCGATGGCTACATTTTCCCCTAACGCAGAAACCGCGAAAGTGCGACGGGCACTTTCGCGGCTTGGAATATGTTGCACCATATATCAGGAAGAAGGTTTAGCTGCTTCTGCTGATGAATTTTCAGCAGGTTTCGCTTCCTCGACAGATTTGGCGGTGGCATCAGCGGATTTCGTTCCTTCGCTCATACTGGCAGCAGGCGTACGCTTGGCGGCCAATGTATTTAACTTATCAAATAGACGAGGATAATCGCCATCCCCACCTACTAAATATTTACCGGCAACAACAAACCCCGGAACGCCATCTAATTTTGTTGCTTCAAACAAGTTACTAGCATGTTTCACTTTCTGCTTCACTGCCAAAGATTCCCATGCTTTTTCAGCTTTTTCTTTATCAGCGCCGTTCTTTACTAAAAATTCGATAGCGGCATCCTTTTTAAAAATAATGGCGCGATTTTTATCTTTATGGAAAGCATCAAATATTTTTTGATCCATTTCTTTCGCATTCATTCCCAGCTCACGCAAGGTATAAAACAAATAAGCGCCGCCTTCCCAGTTAGGCGTTACAGCAGGAATCTTTTCAACTTGATCGGTATTTTTCCCACTTGCCAACCATTCCTGCAGCGCAGGTTCCATATGATAACAATGCGGACAACCATACCAAAAGAACTCAATCGTTTTATTGGCTTCATCCTGATCAAGTGTAGTCGCTAATACGCTATAGTCAGTACCTTCTTGGTATTTCAATTGCGCTTGGGCTACCCCGGTAAATGCAGCAGCGATAAGTAAAGCCGCTAACGTTTTCTTTAACATCATAGAACCTCATTCATTGTCATTCGAAGGCCGCATTATAACGACTCCGTTTCATCTATATATCGCGCTTATCCGAACGGTAATTCTGGGCATGCTAAAATAGCGAGTCTACTCAACACTATTGGATTCATGCCGTGCACACGCCATCGCAAACTTTTCCGCTTACCCGTAAGCGTCGTAATCGTAAAGACGAATTTACTCGCCGTTTAATGCGCGAACATAGTCTAACCACTGCCGATCTCATTCTGCCTGTTTTTGTTTGTGAAGGAGAAGGACGACGTGAAGAAATTGCATCCATGCCGGGTGTCTATCGTCAATCAATTGACGTACTGTTGGCAGATTGCCGAGAAATCATAGCGCTTGGCATTCCAGCCATTGCCCCCTTCCCTGTCATCTCGCAGGAATATAAAAGCCTTGATGCGATGGCCGCCTATGATCCTGACGGACTGATTCCACGCATGATATGGGCTGTAAAAACGGCTTATCCAGAACTTGGCATCATGACGGATATTGCCCTTGACCCTTACACCACACACGGACAAGACGGCATTACGGATGATGATGGATATATTCTGAATGACATCACGGTTGCCACACTCATCAAGCAAGCGTTGTGTCATGCTGCCGCGGGCGTTGATATCGTTGCGCCCTCTGACATGATGGATGGTCGCATCGGCGCCATTCGACAAGCCTTAGAACAAAACGGTCATGAAAACGTCCGCATCATGGCCTATTCAGCCAAATATGCCAGTGCTTTTTACGGTCCCTTCCGCGATGCTGTGGGCTCTGCCGGTAATCTTGGCAAAGCCAACAAATACACCTACCAGATGGATCCAGCGAACAGCAATGAAGCCTTACATGAAATTGCTCTTGACATTAGCGAAGGCGCTGATTTTGTAATGGTCAAACCCGGCATGCCCTATCTAGATATACTCTATCGAGCTAAAGAACAATTTGGCTTTCCTCTCGCGGTCTATCAGGTGAGTGGTGAATACGCTATGCTTAATGCAGCCTTTGCGAACGGTTGGTTATCCCGTGATACCATCATTCTCGAAAGCCTGCTTGCCTTCAAACGCGCTGGCGCAGACATCATCATCACCTACTTTGCCAAAGAAGCAGCCCAACTACTACAACGCACATGACCTACCATTGCGCCGTTATAGGCAACCCCATCGCACATAGTCGCTCACCGGAAATTCATGCGGTCTTTGCGCGAGAACGTGGCATTGCTTTACGCTATGACCGAATCCTCGCGACACCGGACACTTTCGCCGACACCGTTTCTCACTTTTTTGCAGCAGGAGGGCGTGGACTTAACATCACCCTCCCCTTCAAAGAAACCGCTTATCAACTTTGTGGACAGACAACGCCTTATGCAACCGCCGCCGCTGCCGTCAACACGCTCTGGCTAGAAAACGGTATCCTCTGTGGCGATAACACTGATGGACGTGGCTTACGTCAAGCCTTGGAACAGGAATACGCCTTTCCTCTTACGCACAAACGCATCCTTATCCTTGGTGCGGGCGGTGCTGCACGTGGTGTTATTCTGCCGCTTTGCGAAGCGCGCCCAGCTCTACTTCACATCGCCAATCGTACACTGGCGAAAGCCGAGCAAATCGTTACCACACAACAACCGCATACCACCGTGCCACTGCGTGCTTTTGCCCTAAGCGACCTCTCCGACCTTGAACCCTACGACATCATTATTAATGCAACTTCGGCCGGATTACATAACGACAGCTTCTCTCTGCCACACCATCTCGCTACGGCGAATGCCCTTGCCTACGATATGATCTACGGAAAAGACACCCCTTTCCTACACTGGGCAAAACAACAGCACCTCACCACGCATGACGGCTACAGCATGCTTCTCGCGCAAGCACGCCTCTCCTTCCAAAAATGGTTTCCACAATGAACATAACACACCTACAAAACTACCACGACCCTATCCTAGACATCACCCCCTTCTCCCACAAAAACGCCATTCATGAAAATGATGATGGCAGCATTACGCTCAGCCCCGGATTTCCTGCCAGTAGCGAAGAAACGCGTTGGCGAGAAGCCTTACAAAGCTTAGGTATAGACAGTAGCAAACTACGCTTTGATTACAGCATTACCGCACATAACGTTCAATCAGGTTTAAAACCCTACCCGGGCGTGAAAAACATCATTGCGGTTGCGTCTGGTAAAGGCGGAGTAGGCAAAAGCACCCTATCGGTCAATCTAGCGCTTGCCTTACAACAACTAGGCGCAGCAACAGGTTTACTGGATGCGGATATCTACGGACCAAGCCAAGCCCGTATGCTCGGTGGCGCGACAAGACCGACCAGCACAGATGGCAAAACCATGCAACCTATCCTGCGTCATGGCTTACAAACCCTCTCCCTTGGTGATTTAGTGGATGAAGATACCGCCATGATCTGGCGCGGACCTATGGTGACTCAAACCCTGTTACAACTCTTCCGTGAAACCCGTTGGCAAGACTTGGACTACCTCATCATTGACCTGCCCCCCGGAACCGGTGATACCCAATTAACTCTTTCGCAACAAATTCCAGTTGCGGGTGCCGTCATCATCACCACGCCACAAGACATCGCCTTACTAGATGCCAAAAAAGCCAAAACCATGTTTGATAAAGTGCATGTTCCTATTCTAGGGCTGGTTGAAAACATGAGTGTTTACATCTGCCCAAATTGTGGGCATGAAGCGCACATCTTCGGCAAAGACGGGGGAAAACTGCTCGCCGTCAGCCATCAACTACCCTATCTAGGCGACATTCCGCTGGATATCGGCATCCGTGAAGAAACCGACGGCGGCAAACCCACCGTCATTACTGCCCCTGATAGCGATATCGCCCGCCGCTATCGCCTCATCGCGCTCAAAACCACCGCGCAACTTGCCGCAAAACAAAAAAACTTCACGCAAGCCTTCCCGAAAATCGTGATAGAGCGTTAGAACTTTACTTCGCATGAACCATAGCCGCAACCCACAGCTTAAATACGAAATGCAGCCAAACATTGGCTGTATTACTACTTGCCGTGCATGCGACAACCTAGCGCCCCCTACGGAACGACCTATCGCCATACCACAAACTGACGAAGATAGAAGCATAGATAAGCAGGCACGACAACCAACGTGTATATCGCACAAAAACCGGCCCCGACAGTTCCCACACGCGCCAATAATGCCACCAGAACCGCAGAACTCCACAACAAACGTATTCCGCAACGCCATGCCTATCTCAAGCGCAATCTTCATGACATTAACGGATACGCCAATAACCTCTACAAGCTCGCAACCTATTCCCACCTTCTTGCTACGAAACTGCTTTCCGCTTCTATCCGCATCGCGTACCATAATCTTAGTCTGCAACCTCCGCAGAACAGAATCCATATAAACGCAAAACCGCGATACCTTTATAGAACGCCCCCTTTTATTCATCATCCAACCTAGAGAACCGAGAACCATGAGCATAAAAAATGATCGCTGGATACAGCGAATGGCCAAACAATACGGCATGATAGAACCCTACGAACCTGCGCTAATCAGCCACAACGAACAGGGCGACAAAATTGTCTCTTACGGCACATCCAGCTACGGTTACGACGTGCGTTGCGCCCGAGAATTCAAAATATTCACCAACATCAACAGTGCCGTTGTTGATCCAAAATCCTTTGATCCGCAAAGCTTTGTTGATATCGAAAGCGACGTCTGCATTATCCCGCCAAACAGCTTTGCCCTAGCCCGCACAGTAGAATATTTCCGCATTCCACGCGACATTCTCACCATCTGCCTAGGCAAATCGACGTATGCCCGTTGCGGCATCATCGTCAACGTTACCCCGCTTGAACCGGAATGGGAAGGCCACGTTACACTTGAGTTTTCCAATACCACCCCGCTGCCCGCAAAAATCTATGCCAACGAAGGCGTTGCGCAAATGCTATTTTTGCATGCGGATGAAGTTTGCGCCGTTTCTTACAAAGACCGTAACGGCAAATATCAAGGACAAACCGGCGTTACCTTACCGCGCACTTAAAACACATCGCATAAATAGAAAAATATCGTTTCCATCACGGAACGGGCGACTGCTTGTCTCAGGCAACTTGATCTGAAAACGATGCCGCACAGATAAAAAAGCTACGTTACCTTTGGTATGCCGAATTGGATTAAAAACCAATGAACATATGCCCTAGCCCAACTTGAGGGATAACCATGCTATCCATTCAAAAGCTGTAGCAATATAAACTGGCTTTTCCGCGCTAGTCAGAGTATTCCTATTGCGCAGGGCATAATCATCGCCCTGTTTAGTCTTTTCACTTGAATAGCATCAATTCTCTCGCATGTTATCGCAAAGTGAGCTTTTCCAGTCGCCGTGTAATCTTTGGGAATATTTACAATACTGAATGAAATCCCATGCGCAATCAAAGCGTGTTTTTATCGCACAGGGCACAACCATCACTTGCTTGCCTTTGCTCTAACCTTTACTTGAATAGCGTCAGTCCTCGTGTTTTTCCTTCGCTAAAGCAGATTTTTTTGCAGCATCTGTAAAAGTCAAGGATATTTGCAACGCTAAAATGAAATCCCATGCGCAACAAAAGTGTGCTCCTATCGCGCAGGGTGTAATCATCACCTATTTGCCTTTTTATCCTTTGCTTGAGTAGCGTCAGCTCTTAACGTACAAGCGGCTTACCTATCGAACGAACCTTAACTTTTTAGTGGTGCACGGCAGTCGCTGTCTCACGATAATAATGCCTAAGCGCATGTTCTTGGCGTCGCCCTGAGGAAAATGCTGAAACACGCTTCAAATAGCCAATCACCCGAGTTCCATAATCAATATCGGCAGAAGCGCAAGCGCTGCAACAATGCAACGTTCGCTTATCAATATGACCGCAGGCATTGCAAATCGTAATGCGGACATTGACACAGAAATAATTACACCCCGTACGGGCAGCAATATCCAGCAAATGACGATAACCACTCGCCGGTAACGCTTCATCCAGATTGAGATGCAAGGCGGAACCACCATCCAGATAATCAATCAATTCATGCCCATGCAAGAGAAATTTATCCAGCGGATTGACGGATTCGTCCTCAACAACGTAAAAATAAGAATTATAGCAATCGCGCGCAACCGAATAGCCGTCCGCTTTATCCCATTGCGCGTTTTTCACGCCCAGATTTTCGGCGGGCACAAATTCCGTATTAAATTTCACACCGTAATGCCGCGCGGCTTTCTGATTCGCGTCATAAATCAACTTAAGCCGTTCTCGCACAAAATTTACATATTCCGGAGAATAACCGACACGAATCCCCTGTGATTCTGCGGCTTCAGCCATGCCATTAATGCCGATAGTCAGAAACTGCTTATCCATACTGATAAAGCCGGCATCATAGACGGGTAACATACCTGCCGCTTGGTAACTCTCCATTAACTTACGATAGGCATACTGATATTGATGAATCTTCTCCGCTTCTTGCAGCAAATCGCGCTTATCTTGCACCAAGCGATTCATATTCAGCGTAATCACGTTAATCGAGCCCGTTGCCACCCCACCTGCGCCTAAGGTATAGGAAAACGTGCGGTCTTCAATTTGATTACGCAAGCGGCAACAAGAAGCCAACGAGTCAGGATTATCAGAAATATAAATAAAAAACGCATTGCCTGATGCCAACTCTTGAGACAGCAAATCAGCAAAATCTTTGTCCTTACAAGTGCCGTTTTCACTCAACATCGCGGCAGTCACGACGGGGAAAGTCAGAACAGCGCGGTTACGCTCTTGATTGAACCAGCGCAAGAAGAATCGCTGTAAGGCAGAAACGCTTTCCCAATCGGGACGATCAAAATCCGGAAAAACGAAATCGCCAAACATCGCTTCAAAATAATAACGGTCATAAAGCGAGATATTCCAGAAAACACTTTGATAGCCTCGTGCTGCGGCAGGCTGATTGATGCTATAAACCACCTGTTGCATAAAATCGGCAATAAGTTTTGTATGGGTTGTCAGATAATCCCGCCCGTAATCACGGCGCGCAAAATGATCGAAATACGTTAAAAACTCCACCGTCGCAACGGCTCCGGCAAACTGCGCGCTAACGGCAAAGACCAGATTGATAAAAGAACCGCAGAAAGAGGCTAAATGCTGCGGCGCCTGCGACTCCCCGCCCAGCTTTCTTAAGCCATCACGCAAAAAAGGATACAAAGTCAGCGATACGCAGTACGGCTTCAAACTCGTTTCATCATGCACATAAATCTCGTGCGCCTCAATCTGACGCACATATTCTTGGGCTAACGCTTCACCAAAAAGCTCCCCTATTTTCTGTGACACTTTTTCACGATTAATCTGTACGAAAAAATCTTTCATCAATTCATTTTCCAACGTCGCAATATTTTTTTGCGTCACATTGGCATTGGCATCCATCTGAGAACCATCTGCCGCATTATGCGCCGTCATGTAATGCTGGATAAAATCCAGCTTGCCCTGCAATTGGTCATGTTGCAGCCGAATCATAATATCGTTTCTCCTTTTTTATCATCACGCTAACACTAAAAAAATCTTGTCCTATACACACACTCGTCCTCGCCGTACCTCTCTACTGCGATAGAAATAAACCCGTCGACTGTTTTGATAGGGCTCGTGTTTCTTTAGGCATATCCAATACTGTTTTTGTGCCTTCATTCTTCTTTCGCCAGAACAAAGAATTGAGTAACCTTCCATTACGCAAATCAATCAGCCGCTGATTTGTATATGGACTGTCTAAGCCACCCAACGCTGCAATCCAACGCCCCGTTTTGAGAAAGGTCAAAGCTTTACACAAATCAGCGTCAAGGCGACATAATTCCTCATATTCCAACCCGGTATATAGGCACGTTTTTAGCCCGGCTGATTGCACGATACCCAACAATGCCTTTAGAGCCATCGGTTGCCATTCTCCGCCCATAAACAGCACACAACTAATTAACCCTTGATATTGCGCTAACCTTTGCCGCAAATAGGTCTCGCTTAATAATTTTCCCGTACCTTCTCGCCATGATTCTGCGCTATGACACCCTTGACAACGCAGAGGACATCCGGCAATCAAAAACGCCAAAGACGTTTCATTAGGGACTTCCTGCCAGACAATAGTTTCCGAAGTAAAATACAGAAGGGACATAAATCAACATAATGTGCATTCAAGACAAATTAAACACAATATGTTGTGTTTTTGTCAAACATCACGTTGGAAATGACTGTTTAGAAAGCAATCATTTTTTCGCCTCACCAGAAGGTAAAGACCATAGCGGTTTGTAAGGAGGCATTTCGCTGCAAAGCTAGCAACGCAAGGGCAATTCAACCGCTTCACGTGGTTCTTCATGCTATTTCACGCGAAAAAAACAGATTTCTGAATAGTCTGAGACCTGTGCAAAACCCTCCATCTCATCCACTCATTCATTTTTCAAC
>JAUMZX010000019.1 GCA_030527905.1 Cardiobacteriaceae bacterium | reverse complement strand
TGGTTATCTTCATTTTCAGAGGGTAACATAACTGCTAATCTAATACAGCCCCTAAGTTATTACGATAAATTCTCGCTTTAATCCGTTATATCAATGCTAGCTTAAAACAAATCCATAAAAAAACTGCCGCATAACGCGGCAGTTTTTTATCCCTCTTACTGACGAATCAGATAATCAAATGCCGAGAGCGCCGCTTTTGCGCCTTCTCCCATTGCAATAATGATTTGTTTGTACGGCACAGTCGTTACATCGCCTGCCGCAAAAATACCAGCCGTATTTGTTTCGCATTTCGCATTAATGACAATCTCACCAAAACGTGTCCGCTCGACTGCGTCTCCCAAAAATTCACTATTCGGCACTAAGCCAATCTGCACAAACACACCCTGCAAAGCAACGCTCTTTTCTTCGTTACTGTTACGATCGATGTACGTGATGCGATTCACCTTTCCACCATCCGTACCAATTTCTTTGGCAGCAGCATTGGTAATCACCGTGATGTTATCGCGTTTATACAACTGATCAACTAATACCTTATCCGCCTTCAAGTCTGGTAGGAATTCAAAAACGGTTACGTGCTTCACAATACCGGCAAGATCAAGAGCGGCTTCGACACCGGAATTCCCGCCACCAATAACCGCAATATCTTTACCTTTGAAGAAAGGGCCATCACAGTGCGGACAAAAAGCGACGCCATTACCAATATTTTCTTTCTCTCCTGGAATACCTAACTCACGCCATTTCGCACCACTTGCCACAATAAGCGTACGTGTTTCGATCACTTCGCCGGTATTCAGAATAATCTTATGACGAATATCAGCCTTCTCTACCGCTTTCACACTCAGGTTTTCGCGAATTGTGATGGGATATTCCTTGAGATGCACATGCAGCTTGCCTGCCAACTCAGGACCTGTTGTTTTTGGTACGGAAATCAGATTCTCAATATCCATCGTATCTTTAACCTGTCCACCAATCCGATCGGCCACTATAGTAACTTTTAGTCCTTTACGCGCCGCATAAATTGCCGCTGCTGAGCCAGCAGGCCCTCCACCAATAACCACCACATCTTGTAAAGGCAATGCTTCCGCGGGCGCAGCACCCTGGGCAATATCCGGATACTTCTCTAATAACTTCTCTACCAAACGCGCAGTATCAATTTTACCGTTCGCGAAAGGTTCTCCATTAAGGAAAACGGCAGGAACCCCCTGAATATTTAGAGCATCAATACGCTCCTGGAACAAACCACCATCAACCATTTCACTCGTAATCTGCGTATTTAATAGCGCAAACTGGTTTAAAGTTTGTACGACATCAGGACAGTTATGACAGGAAAGCGAGATATAAGTCGTGAAATTTAGCGGTTGACGAATATTTTTGATTAATGCCCGAATACTATCATCGAGTTTTAAGGCACTCCCGCCAGCCTGCAGTATCGCAAGAATAAGCGAAGAGAACTCATGCCCACCGGGAATACCACTAAAGACAATTCCCGTATCTTCATCAGCGGCAAGCAGCTTAAAACTAATAGGAGATGGCAATGAAGCATCAGCAGCCTCACGTAAACTTAAACGGGCAGAAGTCGTAACAATTTGCTCAAGGAACGTCTTTAATTCATCGCGCTTAGCATGCGAACCACTAGCAAGAACAAAAGTCACATTGCGCGTTAATCCGCTCATATATTGCCGGACAGCGTCCAGCATTGCTTGATCTAATAACATGGAAAATCTCTAATAAAATAATATAAAAAGGTACTGTTTGCATGATGCGCGGATAACATTAACACCCCACTATGGTCATCCTACAACTGACATAATTTCCATAAATGTGAGTCATCAGTGGTTTGCCTAAAAGCTACCGTATCAACACTATATGCAAATACAACTTATAGAAACAGCGCCCGCAGGCGCTGTCATGATAACTACAAATAAAATAATTAAATCTTGCCGACAAGATCAAGACTTGGTTTCAAGGTTTCCTGTCCGGCTTCCCAAGCAGCAGGGCACACTTCACCATCATGTTGGGCAACATATTGCGCGGCTTTGACCTTACGCACCATATCTTTCGCGCTACGACCAATACCATTGTCATGAATCTCAGCAACCTTAATACGACCTTCAGGGTCTGCCAAGAAAGTGCCGCGATACGCCAAGCCCTCATCTTCAATCATTACATCAAAACCACGAGCTAAAACACCAGTTGGGTCGCCCAACATAGGGTAATTGATGCTACTGATGGCAGGGCTATGATCATGCCATGCTTTATGCGTAAAATGCGTATCGCAAGATACAGAATAGACCTCTACGCCAAGACCTTGTAATTCTTCATAATGCTTAGCCATATCTTCCAATTCTGTTGGGCAAACGAAAGTAAAATCAGCTGGATAGAATAGGAAAATGGACCATTTCCCTTTTACATCTTCATGAGTTACTGTCTTAAATTCGCCATTATGGTAGGCCTGAACAGAGAATTCTGGAATCATACGATTAATGATAGGCATGCTTATCTTCCTCAAGTTATATTAAAAAAATGCCACCGTGCGTGGCTAGGCTGCTTATTATAATTCTGGTCAATAGATTGAAAAAGCTCATATCATGTAATCTTTATCTTCGGTTTTTTTAATGTATAATGAATTACCAATAAATTTAGGTGAATAACTATATGATTACCCTACGCCAAATTCAGTTTGCTCTTGCAGTATCCCGACATAAACATTTTAAACGTGCAGCTGAAGAATGTAACATTTCTCAATCTGCCTTATCGCTTGGCATCGCAGAAATGGAGAAAAACCTCGGCGTTATCGTTTTTGAACGTAATAACAAACAAGTGGTGATTACACCTATTGGCGAAGAACTCTTACGTCGTGCGCAACAAATATATTTAGATGCTCAGCAGCTCGTTGAACATGCGCATGCAGGACAAGAGACGCTACGTTTTCCGATGTCCATTGGCTTTATTCCAACAGTAGCGCCTTACTTATTACCACAAGCATTACCGGTTATCCGGGAAGCTTACCCTTACTTTGAATTCAATATTCGGGAAGATGCCAGCGAGCGCCTGATTGCTTCCGTACACAATGGCATTATTGATGCGGCTGTCATCGCCCTACCTTACGAAACCCCCGGACTGAATACTTTTGAATTTTGGCAAGAACGCTTCTTTGTTGTCGTTCACAAAGATAACCCTCTAGGTCAACAAGAAAAAATATCGCCCAAACAACTCCGCCAAGGTAACTTACTCTTACTCAGCGAAGGGCATTGCCTGAAAGATCACATCATAGATATTTGTAAATTTCGTGATGGCATTAGCCCTGATAGTTTCCGTGAGGCCAGCCTCAATACTTTAGTACAAATGGCAATTAACAACATGGGCATCACACTGGTCCCAGAAATAGCCCTACCATCACTACAAATACACAAAGACATTCGTACCATTCTGCTGGATGTAGCTGCGCCACATCGCCGCTTGGCTGTTATTGTTCGACCAAACTATCCGCGAACCAGCGAGCTGGAAACACTCATTGAATTATTCAAAACCGCATTAAATCGTCGTAGCCCTTCTAACTAAAGATGAACGCCTTACATTGTTTAGCAGAAGGCTTTTCTTGGTTACTACGACCGGGCATCCGTCGCTTTATTTTCATTCCTCTTTTAATCAATTGCATGCTTTTTTCCGTAGGAAGCTATACCGCCTTCCACTATGGCAATATTTGGATTCATTACTTTCTTCCCCAATGGCTCGCATGGCTACATTGGTTACTGTATCCCCTTATCGCCATTACGCTCGTCATCGTTATCTTTTATACCTTTAGTTTAGTGGCCAATCTTATTGCAGCGCCTTTCAATAGCTTGCTGGCGGAAGCGGTCGAGAAAATGGAAACCGGCAACCTAACTGCTATACAACAACCGCTATGGCAAGAGATAGTGACCAGCGTCGGACAAGAAATTCATAAAATACTGTATTTTCTCTCACTCGCCATCCCCACCTTCATTATTGGCTTAATCCTGCCGCCATTTGCGCCTATCATCTGGTTTTGTTACAGCGCATGGTGTGCAGCACTACAATATATGGATTACCCGATGACAAACCATGGTATTGCCTTCCGTAAACAACGCCAATTATTACGCGCACGTCGCATTGATAGCCTAGGCTACGGAGGTATTGTCACATTCATGACCACTATTCCCTTGCTCAATCTCATTGCCATGCCCGTTAGCGTCATTGCGGCAACACTTTATTATTGTCGCCATATCCGTCACAGTTGAAAACACGAATTACTACCGCCATAACATCAACTCACTCTCAGATTTTTAAGGAATGCTATGACCATCCCCGCCCTACAACGTATCAATGAACTGGCTCATATCGCTAAAAGCCGCGAACTGAGCGCTGAAGAACTAGCCGAACGAGACCAACTACGCCGCGAATATCTTGCAGCAATTCGTGGACAAGTGGACAATAACTTGCTCGCCACTCGTATTGTAGATAGTGAAGGCACGGACGTAACGCCGCAAAAACTACGCGATGCGCAAGCGGCACAACGTAAACCCGAATCATGATTCGCCCGCTTTTACCAGAAGATGCTACGGCTATCGCTCCCCTTATACTCTCCATTCTGCGAGCTATGCAGCTCCCATTCCTTGCCCAGCATGGCGTGGAAACTACTTGCCAAATCCTCACGGAAGCCATACGCGAACCAACCTACCGTTTCGGCTACCCACGCGGGCTTGTCTGCATCATAGAAGACACCCCTGTCGGCGTTGCCTTCGGTTATCCTAGCGAAGACGAGGTGATGGTTGACGAACCTTTTACTGCAATCCTTCGCAAACACAACCTTCCTTTGTCGCCCCTCTTTCACGACATTGAGGCTTTTCCGAACGAATGGTATCTGGATAGTATTGCTGTTGCGCCTAATTACCAAGGGCAAGGCATCGGAACAACATTACTAACGGCGCTGCCCGAACGCGCATTAGCTGCTGGAAAAAACTGCATAGGGCTGAACGTAGCTGCAAACAATCCACGAGCACAGCGTCTTTATAGTCAATTGGGCTATCACCCTGTCGGCAGACGACGACTCAGTAACCACGATTATCTACATATGCAAAAAGAACTCTCCTCGCCCAACGCCTACTCATCATGCCGAACCGACAAACAAACGCGGCATACTATTTAATAACCTAAGCCAACCAATCCGCCAGTTCCAACGCATCCGTCAAATAAATAATATCGTCTACCTCGCGCTGCTCAATGCTTGCCAAATCAGGACGATTGATATAGTGCGCAGGCGTGGTGATCGCCATGTTAAGAGCACTACGAATATCGGCATGCATATAGCGCACGGCATTCTGCAGGCATTGTAATAACGTGATGTGCGCCCCCGCTAATGAGCCATGTTCATTAACCAGACGATCCTCTTTCACAAACACCTTAACGCCCATTAAATCAAACTCGCGAATTTGAGGTGCGCCAATCGTATGCATAGAATCAGTTACCAGCATCAACAGACTATCACCAAGAACATGGTACGCATGCGCCAAAGCATAAGGATGACTATGCACCCCATCGGCAATCACACCACAACGCAATCCTAACTCCGCGGCTGTCCCAATTGGTCCCGGGTCACGCCCACTCATAGGCCGCATCGCATTATAAAGATGGGTAATCCCTGTAATACCTTCTGCATAAGCCCGCAATAAATCATCATGCGTTGCCATACTATGCGCCATATTGATTTGCGGAAAAAAAGGTTTAAGAGCCTTAACTGTGCCTGATGCCAACTGCTCTGGCGCTACAGAAATAATGCTATGTTGCAAATAAGGCGCATACTTTTCATAACAAGCTAAATCACTCGCATCTGGCACACGAATATAACGAGGATTATGCGTTCCTTTTTTTTCTGGATTTAAAAAAGGCCCCTCAAAATGCCCGCCGACCAATCCCTTTAACCCGACCTTAACGCCTTCCGCGATACTGGCGATCGCTTGATGATACTTATCCTGAGCATCCGTAATAAACGTTGGCAACATGGCGACCGTTCCAAACTGTCGATGCGCCGCAATGACCTGTGCCAAGCCATGATGACTAAAATCATCATTAACGAGGACGCCACCGCCGCCATTCGCCTGTGTCTCGACAAAACCAGGCGTTAAAATACCACCATCCAGATGCTTCACAGTCGCATCCGCAGGAATATCAGCAACTGGCAACAACCCTGTGCTACGCCCCTGCTCAACGCGCAAAGCCAATCCATCAACGAGACTACCGCGATGATAAATTCGGGTACCACTGTAAAAAACTGTACTCATGAAGTCTCCTGAATTGAAAGAGAAGAATCTAAAAACCACCGTAGCGCACCTATCATGCCGGCACGATTACCTAAAGTGGCGCAACGTACCATTTTTGGCGCAAAACGAGCACTCGGCAAACGACGAAGCAATGTCTGTTGCAAACGAGGCTCAATAATCTCGCGCTGAGCAGCTATCCCCCCGCCGACAATAATGCGTTCTGGGGCAAAAACATAAATGGCTGGCAATAAACCATCTGCCAGCACATCTATCATATGCGTGAGCGCCGCATCAGCATGAACATCGCCAGCACGTAATCGCGCAAACAACGTTTTACCATCAATACGCTCACCACAACGCTGCTCATAATATGCCAACAAAGCCGTCGTAGAAGCGCCTTCCTCTAAACGCCTCCCGTCAGGCAACGGAATATAACCAATTTCCCCCGCCGTGAACGTACTACCATGCCACAGCCTACCATCCATCAACAGAGCGCCACCCAGTCCTGTCCCCAACGTCAGACAAAGTGCCGAGTGGCAGCCTTGAGCTGCGCCCAACCACCCTTCCGCCAGCGCCATTGCATTCACGTCATTTTCTACCGTACAAGGCAACTGGCAAGCTGCGGCAATAGCCGACTTCCAATGCGTCCCCCCGTAATTGGGAATAGTTGGTCCAGCAAAGACAATCGTCCCCGCCAGAGGATCCACTACTCCAGCAGAAGAAATGGCCACACCATCCAACGCAAACTGAGCTTGGGCAGATTGGCACAAGGCAACCACCTGCGCAACAATAGCATTATCGCCATCAACAATAGCGGTTGGCTGCGCATCAAATGCGGCAACACACTCGCCATGCTCATCAAACACAGCACTCTTAACAGCAGTGCCGCCAATATCTACCGTTAGAATACGCATTATTCACCTTTTATTCTGTTGCAAAACATCATATGTGCGCTGCCAAATGCGGTCGCGCCGTTCCTTATCCGTATTCATATAATCGGCATACAGCATATCCAGCACAATCAACACAGGAAACTGCGGAGAAATCATGCGACCATACTCCAGCTGATTTCTCACCGCAAATAACTGCACAACATCAAAACTACGCAAAAATGATTCATCAGCACTCGCAGTAAACAGCACCGTAGCCGCACCTTCATCTTTCGCCGCATGTAAGGCATCAATCACAATACGGCTTTTGCCACTAATACTAATACCTATAACCAGACACTCTGTATCAAGGAGAACCTTACTCATTAAAATCATATCGTCGTCCGTAATCGCCTCACAGATGAGACCAATCCGCATAAAACGGAATCGCATCTCTTGGGCGACCATACCAGAGCTGCCTTTACCATAAATATAAACCCGTTTCTTATTCAGCAGTAATTGCGTAATACGGTGAATCTGCCTCATATCAACGATAGAATACGTTTTGTTCAATAACTCTTGATAACTGGCCAGAACTGGCTGAACAAAATCATTATCACTGATGGGTTCAGGCTGTGTATAAGCATAAACCCACTCTCGAAAGCCACGAAAACCACATTTCTTGGCAAAACGCGTCAATGCCGCTTCAGAAACCCCTAAATATTGTGCAAACGACTTGCCAGAAAAATCCTCATCCTTCCCCTGCGGTGCTTGGAGAAAAAAATCAGCGATTTTGCGCTCAACCGGCGTAAATTGCGACAAATGCGCTTCTACTAACGGCAGAACACTTTTGGCAAATCCCTGCATTACGACTACACCCTTACCTTAAAAACAGCTTTACGAATATCCTCTGCATGCGCGCCAGTCAGCACCCCCGTCTGATGCGCATCCTCTGGATAAAACACCGCTAACTGGCCAACCCCCAAAACAAAGCGGGCTTTAATTGATGGCGGCACTATTGGCACATAATCACGCTCGGCATCATAAACGCCCTGCTGACATTCAGAAATAAACGCTTGCTGTGCAATTTCATGTCCTTCCAGCACCAACTGCACATCAATATAATCGCGATGCGCCTCCCAAATCCGCTCATCCTCTGCGGCTGTGCTATAGCGGAAAATATTGACAAAGAAATCCTCGTCTTCAATCGCATGATGCCCGTCGGGCAAATCGGCAAGCGATTGCGTTTTAAGAAAATCCAATACCTTAGATACCACAGGAGAAACCCCGGTAACCTTATGGGCATAATCAACCAGTTCCATAAATAACTCCTCAATAAGAACCTTAGCCGCCTTTAACCAAATTCGGTAAAAACGTCACAATTTCAGGGAAAATCGTAATAATAACGAGCGTTGCAAATATCGGCACAATAAACGGCAATACCCCTCGGGTCACCGTACTCACCGACATATTGCCTACTCGCGCCACAACAAATAGCGCCATCCCCATCGGAGGCGTAAGAATACCGATCATCATATTCAAAGTAGTCATAACGCCAAAAAAGACCAAATCAATCTGAAAATGCTGAGCAATAGGAATTAACATCGGCAACACTAAAAATTGTAAGGCCAAGGCATCAATAAACATACCTAAAAAGAGTAATAACGCGTTAATTAGGAACAAAACCATTAACTTGCTATCGGCAAAGCTCATAAAGCCGCCCGCGACTTTCATCGCCACCTGCTCACGAGCAATCATATCGCCGAAGAAAGTAACCGTCATCACCATTAAAACCGTTACGCCGGTAATGGCCATCGCTTCAACACAGCATGCAAATAAACTTTTCCAATTCAGTTCTCGATAAACAAATCCCAAAATAACCGAATACAATGCCGCAATAATCGCTGCTTCTGTTGGCGTAAATTTACCTGAGAAGATGCCGCCAATAATAATAAAGGGGGTTAACAAGGGTAGAAATGCTGCTTTAAAAGCCGCCTTACGCACTGCACTACTCGCTTTGGGTTCTTTGCCATAACCACGTTTGCGACAAACATAAGTATTCATCACCATCAATAAAATGGTTAACAAAATACCCGGCACAAAGCCTGCTAAAAATAATTTAGCAATAGAAACATCCGCAATAACACCATAAATAATCATGGCAATACTTGGAGGCACTAAAGGACCGATAATGCATGACGCTGCAGTCAAACCGCCGCATAAATCATCCTCATAACCAGCATCGCGCATTGCCTTAATTTCCAATTGTCCTAAACCGCCGGCGTCTGCCAAAGCCGAACCTGACATTCCCGAAAAGATAAGACTGGCAGCAATATTCACATGCCCCATGCCGCCACTGTAATGTCCAAGCATTGCACATGCAAAATTAAAAATCCGCGTCGTAATACCGCCACTATTCATCAAAATGCCAGTAAGAATAAAAAACGGCACACTAAGCAAACTAAAACTATTGACGCTATCAACCAGTCTGGCCGCTGCAAAATCCCCTGTATTCCATCGTGTCATCGAGAAAAACAGTACAGTTGAAATAAATAGCGACCAACCAACCGGCACACCTAAGAACATCATGACTAGCCATAGTGACAGCGTTATATAAATGGCATCTTTGCCAAATTTCACATAATGGCTGATTTGCAGTGTTTTATACCATTGCGGTTCAAAAAACCAGATCGCTATAAGAAAAGCAGCAAGTACAAGAAAAGCTGTAGCAGGAATTTTACTTAATTTATTTTTGAAATTATCTTGTTGCGCTTGTAAAAAACGAACTAGCATTAAAAGAGAGATAATCAACAACGAAGCATAAAGAAATTTATCTGATATTCCGATAGAAACCAATTCAAAGGAAGTACGGTTCATTAAAACCATACCATAACGAATAAATAATAATATAGAAGCAAAAATGATAAGTTGTACGCCCGTGAATACCCAAACTTTCATTCTGGCGGGCAAAAGATTAGTAATAAAATCAATAAGCACATGTTGTTGTGTGCGAATACCCATAGAGATACCCAGCATGCCCACATAAACGAAAAGCAAACGCGCCGTTTCTTCAGACCAAATTAGAGGAACGCCAATAATTTGCCTCGCAATAATTTGTGCAATGAGGATAACAAATATAATTAAGAATAATGTTCCACCAACCCATTCTTCTAATTTATTTAAATTTAACACTTTCATATACGCTCCTTTTATATAATTAAGGCGATAATATAAGCCGATGCAGGAGACTGCCAAAAGCAATTAAGATCTATGATTTCTATTAATAGATCGGGATAGCAATTGCATTTATTACTATCCCGTTCTGGATGGCTCTATTTAATTCGAAGAAAGCGCTTGGATTTCCGTAATAGCTTGCTTACCTTCTTCACCTGTTTTATTGATAAATTCATCATAATAAGGTTGCATTGCTTTTTTGAATGGTTCTAAGTCAGGATGCGTAATCTTCACGCCTTTACCTTCAAAGAAACCAATTAATTCTGCCTCGCTATCTTTGAACAATTTGGTGTGATATTCCGCCGCAGATTTGGCAGAATCTTTAACGACTGCTTGTAAATCTTCAGGCAACCCTTCTAAAGTTTCATTGCTGATTAAATACAACTGATCATTCAAAATATGATTGGTAATTGCCAGATTTTTCTGCACTTCATAGAATTTTTGCGCCTGTACCGTCGCTAAAGGATTTTCCTGCCCATCGACAGAATTGGTTTGTAGGGCAAGATAGACTTCGGAGAAAGCCATAGGAGTAGGAGAAGCGCCAGCATACTTAGCAAAAGCCAAGTTTGTCGCCGCATTCGGTACACGCAATTTCAGCCCTTTCATATCATCAATGCTGTTAATTGGACGGTTAGAAGTCGTTTGTCGTGTGCCGTTATAGGCTTGCGCCAATACAGTCATTCCTTTTTCATCATGAATCTTCTTCAATAGATTTTTACCAAAATTGGTTTCAAACAATGCCTTTTGCGCCACGTCATAGTCTTTAATGACGTATGGCAAAGCAAATACTTCGGCCGCTGGATAATAAATTTGAAAGCGTGCACTCTCAGCAAAAGTCAGATCTAACGCTCCGCTACCAACCTGCTCCATCATTGAGCGATCATCGCCCAACTGGGCATTAGGAAATAATTTAACTTCAATTTGTCCTTTGGATTTTTCCGCAACATCTTTCGCAAAAAATTCAGTGGCTTTATATTCATTTGAAGTCGTGCCCGCATTCATACCAAAGCTCACCTCATATTCTGCCGCAAGCGCAGAAAAAGATGCGGCTGCAATGGCTGTGGCTAATAAAGTTTTAAGCATTTTCATCGTTTTCTCCTGTGTATGAAAATCACAAATTCTTTCAAGCAATATAGCGATCATAAATTTCTTTGGCACGTGCGATTTGCTCAGGACTCGCAGAAGCCATTGGCTTACGTGATAAGAAAGGGCCAGCGTTGCAGCCTGATAAAACAAGCAATTGCTTAATCGTTGGATATAATCCATTTGCTAAGATTTCGCTAATCAGATTATTTGTTTCTTGTTGCACAACTAACGCCTGTTCATATTGCCCTGCGGCAGCTAGCGACATAATCTTTCGTGCCCGAATACCATTAACGTTATATGTCGAACCAATAGCACCATCCACGCGATTCACACATGCAGGTAATAACATTTCATCGAAGCCTGAATAGATGAGATGCTCTGGATAGGTATAGCGCAAACGTTCAAGTAAATAGAAATCAGCCGCAGTGAATTTCACTCCAACAATACGCTTATCCGCAAATAACTCGCCAAATTGCGCCAGCCCCATATCCATACCTGTCAAAAAAGGAATGGAATAGACAATCATTCGTTGGTCAACCGCATTAACAATATCAAAGTAATATTGTTTTACTTCGGCAAAAGAAAACTTGTAATAAAACGGTGTGACAGCAGAAATAGCATCGTAACCAAGAGAAGTCGCGTATTCTGCCAATTCAATCGCTTCATACAAATTAGGGCCGCCAATTTGCGCAAGAAGCGTTCCTTTATCGCCAGCTTCATCTTTAGCAATGGCAAAAATCTGCTTTTTCATCTCTTTATCAAGCATGAAATTTTCGCCTGTTGAACCGCCGACATACAGCCCATCAACCTGCATTTTGTCCAGATTATGTCTAATGATCTGCCGCAACCCTGCTTCATTAACCTTTCCCTTCTCATCGAAAGGAACTAATAAGGCAGAAATAAGCCCTTTAATATCATCATTTGCAGACATACGTTTTGCTCCTATTTATCTTTGTGTTGCACGAACAAATTGTTCTGTGATCCATTTCGGACGTGTGATTGCAGACCCCACAACCACACTAAACACGCCCAACTCCAATACACGTCTGACCTTCTCTGGTGTATTGATATTGCCTTCCGCAATAATGGGGTGCCGAACCGTTTTAAGCGCCTGACGAATTAACGCAAAATCATCATGCTCTATCTGTTGCCCTCGACTTGCTGGTGTATAGCCGACCAGAGTCGTACCAATAAAATCAAAACCCAGCGTATCCACCGTTTGCATTTCAGGAAGCGTGGCGCAATCTGCCATTAACAAAACATCGGGATAACGATGCCGAATCGCTGCGACAAAATCGGCTAATGTTTGCCCTCCCGGTCTTAAGGCATCTCGCGCATCAACCGCAATAATTTCCGGCGCAACCGTCATCAGCTCATCAATTTCCCGCATCGAAGCAGTAATAAAAACTTCGGAATCCGCATACTCACGCTTGATAATCCCAATAATCGGAAGCGATACCGTGCGGCGAATTTCCTGAATATCTTCAACGGAATTAGAGCGAATCCCAACAGCGCCGCCTTGTGCTGCTGCCAGCGCCATACGTCCCATAATGAAAGAAGAATGCAAAGGTTCATCTGGTAAAGCCTGGCAGGATACGATTAACCCGCCTTGTAGCTGTGCGATTTGAGGTTTCATTTGATTCCCTTATTTGTTTTCATCGAGTATAAACAGTGTTGAAACATATTTCAACATGTTTTAATATAAAAGAAACGAATTTCACAGTGCATCGTTTATAACATGGGAGAAAATCATGAAAACACGCACATTAACGCGCATCGGTACTGCCGCTATCATAAGTTTCTACTGCGCCAATGCTATGGCACAACAACACTATCCTGATCTGCCACAAGCAGTTGCTGATGGCGGTGGTGCAATCATTAACGACACGGCCTACGCGGGTTTAGGTAGTGCAGGAACAGCATTTTTCTCTCTCAACCTCAAAACGCCAGAGGCCACTTGGCAGGCACTACCCGATTTTCCTGGTGGTGAACGCAGCCAACCCGTTGTAGCAGCGGCAGACGGAAAACTTTATGTTTTCGGAGGATTACAAAAAAACGTGGCGGGAGAACTACAACTCGTCAACGATGCTTATGCCTACGACCCTAACACACAACAATGGCAAAAACTGCCAACCCGTTCTCCACTAGGCTTAGTTGGCGCACAAGCATTCGTTTATAAAAATAAAATCTACGTCATTGGCGGCAGTAACCTATCCATTTTTAACGGTTACTTCCAAGATTACACAGCGGCAGGCGATGACAAAAACAAACAAGCCGCCGTCATGGAAGCCTACTTCAACCAACCTGCTGAAGACTACTTCTTCAACACGACGGCGTTCAGCTATGACCCTGCACAGAATCGCTGGCACAACGAAGGGCAAATGCCATTTTCTGGCCGTGCAGGAGCGGCAGTGAGCATAAAAGACGGAATCGTTACCGTGGCAAACGGCGAAATCAAACCAGGATTGCGTACAGATGCAGCCGCACAGGCTATTTTTGATAGCAACGACCACCTTACATGGCAAACACTTCCCAACTTAATCAGCGAAAAGAAAAATGAACAACAAGAAGGTCTCGCCGGAGCATACGCAGGCTATAGTGGAAACTACTACCTATTAGCCGGTGGCGCTAATTTCTCGGGCGCGCGAGCGCGTTACGAAAGTGGAAAATATTATGCTCACCAAGGACTAGATAAAGTAACGCATACAACAATCTATGCGCTGCAAGACAAACACTGGAGTATTGCCGGCGACTTACCTCAACCCGCAGGTTACGGCATTACCCTGAACTATGACGGTAAAATGATACTGATCGGTGGCAAAAATAACGATGGTAACCTAAAACGCGTCTTGACCTTGAGTTACGACGGAAAAGCCTTGACCATCCAATAAACCTCTATCAAAAACCCTATTTACATCAAACTAAGGAGCATTCCTAATGAACCAAACATTAATGGAAAAAGAAATTCTTGAAACCGCGGCGGTTGTTGCGGCTCATGCCGAACGTGCAGACATTGCTGCATTTGGCGCCGCTTTAAAGAACAATCCTCCCAAAATGCTACTAACCATTGGGCGTGGTACCTCCGATCACGCGGCTGAATACCTATCCTATTGGCTCATGCGTTATAGCGGCATTCCGGCAGCCTCCATCCCTCTATCACTAAATACCGTATATCAAACCCAATGGCATGCCAAAGACGCACTGGCGCTTGCTATTTCGCAATCAGGGGGAAGTCAGGACGTCGTTGAAAGCGTCAACAACCTACAACATCACGGCATTCCGACCATAACACTCGTTAACGCCGTTCCTTCTCCGTTATCCGAAGTCAGTAAACAAACCCTTCCATTACAAGCGGGGGAAGAAATCAGCGTTGCCGCCACAAAAAGCTTTATCGCTAGCCTATCTATCGGACTACGCGCCTTTAACGCACTCTTTGCCGACAGCAGCCTCGAAAAAGCGCTTACCACCTTACCAGAAAAAATTCACGCAGCAGAAAACTTAGACTGGAGTAAAGCCATCGAAGCCCTAAAAGGACTTGATCGCCTATACATTGTTGGGCGTGGAGCCGGACTTCCCATCGCCAAAGAAGCGGCACTCAAATGCAAAGAAACCTCCCTCTTACAAGGCGAAGCTTTCAGCGGTGCCGAAGTTAAACACGGGCCAATGGCATTAATTAACCCACGACAAACCGTCTTATTCCTTGCACCACCTGATGAAATGCAAGCCGGACTGGTAGAAACCGCACAACAATTCCGAGCCATGGGCGCTAACGTTCTACTTGCCGCTGATGAGCGCGTTGCCTCACGAGACCTACCGCTAATTGACGCCGGCCACCCTGCCTTACAAGGCATCACCACCATACAAACCTTCTATCGTATGGCGGAAAAACTCTCTGCTGCACGCGGTATCAACACCGACAACCCGCCGAACCTAAACAAAGTGACCAGCACACGCTAACCTACAGAACCGCCCGTATCATCCATGCGGGCGGTTTTACCCTAACCTGCCGTCTTAATAGACTGAAACAGCTAACTTCACCTTACACAAATAACCTTTGCCTGATATGCATTACCCTACATAGACTCATTGTTATCACAGTTCGCAAACTCATGACTACCCCCATGCGGGGCATTAAAAATACCGTCGCTAATCACAAAACCAATAAAAAACAACGCAACCACATCAACTTCCCCCCAAAAAAAAGCACTGGTCGCTACTTCATGCTCCACTCGTCATGCATCAAAACCACTATTCGCTGCTTCGCTTTTTTGCTTTCACCGTCTCCAACGTAATATTTTGGTTCGCCCTTTCTATTACACTGTCCACGCTTTCTCCCGTCAGCGCTTCTTGTCCTGCCGCATCATTAATTCGGATGTTCTGCGTGTTGATGCTCGCAAGGGTCTTACCATTTGCATTTCCTTCGCGACCGTTAGCCAAGTGCTTTTCTCTCCTTCTTTCGGCTCATTCCCTTATACCAATCGGCGATGTTGCATCGCCTGTTAGTAACAGGCTGCCAAGTAATAATATTTTAGAGCGGTTCAACATAATATTTTTCTCCATCTATTTCTATATACACTTTACCTTGCATCTTAAGTGCAAATAAGGATAATTTTTCTATGAGTTATAAAAATATTTAGCGCTCATTTAATTGTTGGATTCCTTCCTTCTCGTTTATTGCTTGCTTGCCATACGTAATCCCGTTACAAAACTAACCCGAGTACGACGACGGCTACGACGACGGCAATACAAATGATTGTACGTAGTACTCCCCACCTTTTATGGAGCACTACGGTATTAACTGACTCATCCCACAGGGTGGTACCTGTTTTCGTAAGCCTCTGATATGCAAAAATTTGAGTAATCAATGTAACGATTGGAATGTATAAACCCAGACCTTGAATAAAGAGTAGAAAAAAACCGTTTCACTGCCTCTGGAAAGGATAGCAAGCTTCCATCCGGATGTTCCACTCTGATACCAAAAAGATACTTCGCTGGTGTCGTACCTAATAATGAGAGCAGAAGTGGTTCAGCGAACAACCAAACGACCAGAAGAGTAATAAAAAGAAATAAACTAAATTGATCCGAATCTACTATTCTTTTTGGAATTAGTATTCTGGAAGTAACTAATGAGATAAAAATCAGTAAGAATAAAATAATCTAGGAGTCCACCATACGTGCAAAAAAGCGTCTCCATGGATGATATTGCCCTCCGAAAAATGCTTTACTTTGATCAGTAGAGTTTGCCGATGGAATATCGGAAGATTCATTAATCATTTGGCACTCCTTTTCCTATCAATAAATTATTCTGAATATAGTACATCAACCTAATCAGTAAGAACATAGAAAAATTTATTTTAAAACGTCTATTGAGTACTCTGATACTAAGGCACAAAAAGAGCAGAAATTGACAGAATTTATTTATGATAGGGACTTGATTCAGATCATATTCAATTTGATTTTTGCACGTAAGCTCATCATTTCCATACCCCACGGCGGATTCCATTCCATGTGTACTTCACATTCCGTGCCACCATCCATTTTTTCTACTGCTTCTTTTACCCAATCCGGCATAACACCCGCAACGAGATATCCTGGCGCCGTTAGTGTCAGATGTATATCGGTTTTCCCACTTTTTTGTCGTAAAAGATTGCATAGATTAAGCCAAACTCATAAATATCTACGGGAATTCCTAGATCATATACACTTTTCAAAGCAAGGATAATATCTTTCTCCGTCTATTTCTATATACGCTTTACCTTGCGGCGTCTGCTGAAGCGGCAATGTTTGTCTACTACTGATTATACCGACGAATATTTATCAATATATTCCTTTCGTCAGGTGTATTTAATTTTTCCCTTATCATCTATGGTGAATCTATATTTCTGGGCTAACAATAGATAGAGTTTGTCTTTCTGTGCCGCACACAATGCAAATTGTTTTAAACCAGAATCTACTATATTGGAAAGTGCCGTTTTTGTTTTGGGTCGATTTTTACTATCCGATGCTAACCATTTATCCGCTTTTTGTAAGATAGCGGCATCTGTTTTTATATCTACGATGTTTTTCGTTTTGCTTTGGTTTGTTGTTTTTGTAGTCTGCGGCAACGCTGTTGCCGTCTGCTTTATATCTGGCAAAAGAACGGGATAATGAATTTTCTCTCCCTCTATCTGTAAATGTTGTTCACGTTGGCAATAGTCAAGAATAGTTTGTAGGTAGCCGGTATTTTCTGTTAATCCTAGTTCTTTAGCTTTGTAACGCAAGATTTGTTCTGCTGCTTTTATGGTTGTTGGTTTATGTTTGCAGATATGATTAATGAGGCGTATACGAAAAGCACTATGGCTAATATGATAGTTAAGTTGCCCGTTATCAGAGTTGATGCTAATCCATTTTTCTTTTATCAGCCTTCTAACAACTCCTTTTATAATTTTTTCTTGTTCTTCTTTTTTGTAGGGCTGTAAGTTATTCACTAATAGGCGCGATAGCGATTTTTCTAAGTTATTCTGTATTTTTGGACGATAGGTATCCTCTGCAATCAAACAGGATAAGGATTTTCGATAAGACTGTTCAATGAGTTGCCGTTGCTCTGCTATAGGCATTTTTGCGCTCTCCACTGCAGCTTGTGCTGTTTCAACCGTGGATTCAAACGATGTGAGACCTGTGCAAAACCCTCCATCTCATCCACTCATTCATTTTTCAACACAAA
>JAUMZX010000018.1 GCA_030527905.1 Cardiobacteriaceae bacterium | reverse complement strand
GAGTTGTGGATGTCGGGGTAATGTAAGCGGTTTGGGGACTTTTGCAAAGGTCTCAAGTTATACAGGAACACGGTTATAGTCGTGTCTGGTGGCTTTGTCCACCATGTGCTGTCGCCATGCGGGGCAGGATTTTGTCTCTACGCTACCCTGCGCGGCCCCGTTGTTGTACGCCGCTGTGCCGGCGGCTTTCTTTCTTTTCCAGCAGGAGCTTCCATGTTATCCCGCAATATCATCAAACATTTGAATGATCAGATGAATGCTGGGTTCTATTCGTCCAATATCTATCTGCATATGTCCGCTTAGGCGGTTCACGAGGGGTTCCCTGCTGCAGCCAGTTTTTTGAAGCAGCATGCTAATGAGGAGATGCCGCATATGCAGCGCCTGTTCACGTATTTGTGCGAGAGACCGGCGCCCTGCCCGAGATCGGCACGATTACCGCCTCGAAAACGCAGGACACCAGCCTGAAAGAGCTGTTCAAGGAGGTGTATGCGCACGAGAAGGAGATTACCGCCAAAATCAATCGTCTTGTCGAGGAGACGCTGAAGGAGAAGGCTTATTCCGCTTTTAATTTCCTGCAATGGTATGTCGCCGAGCAGCACGAGGAGGAGCATTTGTTCGCGTCCATCCTCGACAAGTTCAATCTGGCCGGCAGCTCAGGTATCAGCCTTTATCATATTGATCAGGATCTGGGCGTGATGGCAGTGGATAAGTGAGCATCGTTCGGCAGTGAGGCGCGTCCTTCCTGCCCGTTGACGGGCGCGGTCAAGCGGTATTGCCGTCTTGTCCGCGCTTTTTTCATGCCTGTATCAGCGCCACCGCTTCCTGCGACAGGCGGGCGATTTCCGCCCAGTTCTGCGCCTGCAGCAGCGTTTTTTCCACCATCCATGAACCACCACAGGCAATAACATTCGGAATCGCCAGATAATCACGGATATTTTTAATTCCCACACCACCTGTCGGCATGACGCGCAGCATGCCATAAGGAGCAAGGAGTGCTTTTAACATAGGGATACCACCACTGGCTTCTGCCGGAAAAAATTTCACGACGTCAATGCCTAGCTCCAAAGCCGCTTCAATCGCGGTTGGGTTATTGATACCCGGTGTAATCACAATGCCTAAATCTTGGCAGGCTTTAACGGTATTCGGGTTAAAGCCTGGGCTGACAATAAAATCAGCACCAGCCTGCTTTGCCGCTTTGGCTTGCTGAGCATTCAAGATGGTTCCAGCGCCAATCAGTATCTCCGGTAATGCGTCACGAAGACGCCGAATAGCTTCTTCCGCTGCAGGTGAGCGGAAAGTAATTTCTGCGACTGGAATACCATTTTCCGATAATGTTTTTCCAAGAGGCACCGCACCTTGCGCATCCTGTAAAGCGATGACGGGAACGATTTTTGCAGCTTGCAAACGCTCAATCAGAGACTCAATATTCATAGTGGTTCCTCATGCTATAAATCAAATCAGTTATTTTTTCTCTTTGCTAGGCCATACTCGTCGCGCATACCAGTAATTCAAGCAACCGCTACGAGAGGCTTCTACCAGCTTATAAACGGCAATATTCTTTCGGAATAATCGCGCCTTTATGTTGAATCACGATAGCCGCTAGACGGTTGCCATCGTGACAGCATTTTTGTGGCTCAGCGCCTTGTAGATAGGCATTCAAAAATCCCGCATTAAAGGCATCACCCGCTGAAGTCGTGTCCACAACCTGCGCCACGTTTTCCCCCTGCACGGCGAGACGGGTATCAGCTGTGGCATAAAGTGCCCCCGCTTTGCCCTGTTTCAGGACAATCTCCGTTACACCGGCCTGTTGTAAGCGTTGGATAGTTGCTTCCGCATCGGCATCGCCCCATAGGGCTTGTTCGTCATCAAAAGTCATTAACGCCAGATGAACATGCGGCAATAGACGGGCATAGGCGGCACGTGTTTCGTCACGGTTTTGCCAAAGGGCAGGACGATAATTACCATCAAAAACGATACGCCCCGAATGTTGTGCCAATAGATCAATCAAACGTTCGCGGTCATCGGCTGGCAAAATGGCAAGACTGATACCGCTCAGATAAATAAAATCGAAATCTGCTAGCGACTGTTCCACTAGCGCCCAATCGGGATGTTGCAACAGATAACGGGCGGCCGATTGGTTGCGCCAATAGAGAAAAGTCCGCTCGCCCTGTGCGTCCAGCTGAATGAGATAAAGCCCCGGCTGACGCTTCGCATCTCTCAGAACATAGCGCGTATCAATATTATCAGCCTGCCAATGTGCCATCATGCCAAGACTCAGAGCATCATTTCCCAAGGCACTGATGTAATACACGCCAATTTTCTCTGGCGAGGCAATACGCGCAAGATAAGTCGCGGTATTCAGAGAATCGCCGCCATAAGTCTGACGCATTTCTCCAAAGGGGGAACCGTTCAGTTCAATCATACATTCGCCAATCAACGCTATTTTTTTCATTTTCAGCTCAATTTAATGATGAATATGCCTTTTTGAGAATTGACGACTCACGGTTTCGTCGCTCTCAGGTCAGCAGGAGAGTACCTGCGTCTGTTTTACAAAGAGGCTAGTAATGCCTTTAATATAAACACATTTGTTTAGCACTACCGCCTCTTTATCCATTTCTTAGGCCAGATATTTTTTCAACGTTGCACGCACAGCGCCGTTACCAGCCAGCATTTCGCGCAGATAGCCTTCGATTTTTTCGCCCAAACCGACATGATATAAATCTACGCCGAAAATTGTCTGGTCGGACAGCAGTTCCTTCACATCGCCCAGTTCCGTGCTACCGAGTTTGACTCCAGCCAGTTTTTCTTTCACTTTGCTCAACAAAGGGTCAGGGCTACACACAAAGCTGTTACCATCATCATCAATACCAAGCAAATAACGACACCAGCCGGCAAGCACCAACGGAATTGCGACCAGTTTGCTGGCATCTTGACCATGCGCTTTGATGGTTTGCCCGAAACGGATAGCTAATTTTTGCGACGTATCGGTAGCAATACGCTGCGGCGTATCTGGAATGAAAGGATTGGGTAAGCGAACCTCAATGACTTCATCAATAAATTGCTTCGGCGCAAGGATTTTAGGATCAACAACAACCGGCAGACCTTCGGCATAACCCACGGCACGCGCCAGTTTATTCAACTCTGTGTCCTGCATCTCTTCATGGATACTGGTATGACCAAGTAGGCAGCCAAAAATCGCTAATGCCGTATGCACCGGATTGAGACAGGTGGTAACCTTCATCGTTTCCACTTTATTCACCGTATCACGGTCGGCAAAAAGAACGCCCGCTTTTTCTAATGGCGGCCGACCATTCGGAAAATCATCCTCAATCACCAGATATTCCAGTTCTTCCGCATTCACGAAAGGCGCAACATACGTATTCTTGGTCGTTACCACGCCACCAATATCATCCACGCCATCTTCTTTAAGACGCGCAGCCACGCCATCATCTGGGCGCGGGGTAATCTTATCAATCATGGACCACGGGAAAGAGACCTTGCCACTGTCTAACCACGATACAAAATCCCCGTCAACATGGCCATGCTCTTGCCAAGCGTGCGCAAATTCCAGAATTACCGCGTGCAATTTCTCGCCGTTATGCGACATATTATCCATACTCACCATGGCAATTGGTTCACCACCGGCTTGCCAGCGCGCTAATAACAACGCCACGATTTTGCCAATATAACTTTGTGGGTATGCCGTACCCTGCGTAAAATCAGCCGCCACATCAGGATAATAAGCGCCTTCGCGATCTTTAATGTGATAGCCCTTCTCCGTAATCGTCAAACTTATCATTTGCAAAGAAGGAGCCGCAGCAATTTTGCGCAACCGTTCCATATCGCCTTGCATCGTTAATGCTTCCACTATGCTGGCAATAATAATTTTATCGAGACTCTTATCGCCTTTCAGGCGCACAAAAATGCTCAGATTGTCATAAGGTTGATACGCTTTATCAATAATCTCGGCATCAAAACCCTCAGCGACAATAATGCCTGTTTCCGTGTCGCGATTATTCAACAACGTTTGCTGAAGATTGGCGAGATACGCACGAAAAATATTCCCTGCGCCAAGATGTAACCAACGGGGCGTCGTCAGCGTTGCTGCGCGCACGCGCGGAATATCATAAAGCGGCAGCTGATACCCCCGCTCCTGCCAAAAAGCCTTGTCTTGCAACGCATTTAACGTCAGTTTCATTTCGTCTCCCGTTTCTCGCACATATCCCAGACCCCTTGAATATACATAATACCCAACGCGCGGTCATATAACCCGTAGCCCGGACGACATTGCTCACCCCAAATATGGCGACCATGATCTGGACGATAGTACCCTGTAAAGCCGACCTCGTGGTAAGCACGAACAATCTCCGCAATATCCAACGAACCATCGCTACTCATATGCGACGTTTCGATGAAATCACCATTCGGGAAGCGCTTAATATTGCGGATATGCGCAAAAGGAATCCGCTCATGGAAATCACGAATCATCTGCGGAATATCATTATCAGAATTTGGTCCGAGTGCGCCGCTGCATAACGTCAAACCATTACTTGGACTATCCACCATCTCAAGAATAGCCTGCAAATCCGCATAATTCTTCACAATACGTGGCAATCCGAAAATAGAGAATGGCGGATCATCTGGGTGGATTCCCATCTTAATGCCCGCTTTTTCAGCCGTAGGAATAATCGCTTCCAGAAAATATTTCAGATTACGACGCAAATCATCTTCGCTCACATTCTTATACGCATCAAATAACTTATCCAAATGCGCGAGCCGCTCTGGTTCCCAACCCGGCAACGTGAGCCCTTGCGAACCCTCTGCGACACGTTTTACCAAATCCTTGGGATCCAAATCCTTCAAAGCGGCATGGTTATAAAACAACGCGGTTGAACCATCTCCATTCACGCTAGGGTGAAACAGATCGGTGCGCATCCAGTCAAACACCGGCATAAAGTTATAGCAAACCACCTTTACGCCATGCTTACCAAGGTTAAGCAAACTCTGCTTATAATTTTCAATATATTGCTCGCGTTCTGGCGTGCCAAGCTTAATCGCTTCATGCACATTCACACTCTCAACTACATCAATATTCAACTTGAACTTTGCGGCTTGTGCTTTTACCTCAGCAATACGCGCTTCTGGCCATACTTCACCAGCAGGCAAATCATGCAGCGCCCAAACCACGCCATCCATACTAGGAATCTGCGCAATCTGCTCTAATGTAACCGTATCGTTACCTTCACCATACCAACGAAACGTTGTTTTCATTTTATAACTCCTTACCATTCCAGAAGAATTTTACAGACCTTGTTCTTATCTGTACGCAACAATTCAAAAGCATGTTCAATATCGGAAAATTTAAACGTATGCGTATGCATTTTCTCTGGATTAACTTTTCCTTTTTCAAACAGATTAACCACTTCTGGGAAACGATAATTGTTGACTCGTGTCCCAAAGACATTGATACCCTTCTTCGTAAAAGCTACCTGTGGAATCTCTGATGGTGTATTCCCCGTACCAAGTACAACGAGGCGGCCTGATGGTGCAAGCAAATCCAAGGCATCCAAAATACTTTGTGTTGAACAAACGGCATCAGCAATTACATGAGCGCCATCGCCATTCGTAAAGTCCATAACAGCTGTTTTTAGATCCTCTTCTTTGACATTAATAGCTTTACTAGCGCCCATCTCCACAGCTAATTTCAAGCGCTCTGGAAAAATATCTGTAATAAGAACATCCGCACCTTTGGCACGAGCTACCTGCATGATAGCCAGCCCTGCAGGCCCCGCCCCAAAAACCACGACCTTATCATCCGCTGTAATATTGGCTCGCGCATTAACTTCGGCACCGACTGAATAAGGCTCAACTAAACAAGCCATTGCCTCGCTAATCTTCTGCTTATCCAAACGATAAACATGCTCACGGTTTACCTTAAAATATTCGGCAAATCCGCCATTACGGTGCACCCCTGTAACCTCTAACTCATTACACACATTATGATGCCCTGTCCGACAGGCATAACAGTGTCCACAGCTATTAACAATATCAATAGAAACCAAATCTCCCGGTAAAAGATCATCAACAGCGCTACCTACCGCTTCAACTGTTCCAGCAAATTCATGCCCAATAATACGCGGATAGGTAGCCAGCGAGTTACCGCCACTGTAAATACCGATATCCGAACCACAAATACCGCCATAACGTACTTTTACCAAAACATCTTCCGGATCGGTAATCTCGGGTTTAGGTACATCAACAATTTCTACGACTAATGGCTCTTTTACTAATACGGCTTTCATCACAAACCTCTTATATATTTATTTAATTATTCATCAACGAAGGTAACCAGGTTGAGAGCGCTGGAATATAAGAGACCAGTAACAACACAATCAGGTTAGTAATAATGTAAGGAATTAATGCCCTAACTACCCGAGTTAACGGCTCGCGAGCGATATTGGCACAGATAAAAAGACACACGCCAACTGGAGGAGTCGACAGCCCTATCATCAAATTGAGCACCGCAAATACAGCAAAATGAATAGGATCTATGCCCACTCCTTGCGCCACCGTTAAGAGTGGGATAAAGAGAATAATTAAAGCGGCAATGGTTTCCATAAACATGCCGACGAAAATCAAGACCAGATTTAATAATAAAATCACCACATATTTATTTGTTGTCAGCGACAGCACGGCATCAGCAATCATCTGTGGGATATGCTCTGATACTAAAATCCAGCCGAACACGTTAGCAGTACCAACCAATAAAAGAATAGCTGCCGAAGAAACAGCGCTATCAATAATCAAACTTGGCACTTTTTTTAGTGGCAATTCACGATAAACGAAACAACCTACAACAATGGCATATACCGCTGCAACAATTGAAGTTTCCGTTGGTGTTGCAAAACCGCTCACCATACCGCCAACAATTAATGCAGTCATCGCTAAAGCCCAAAAGGCGCCAATGAATGTCTGCCAAAGATGCATCCAACCTTGCCATGGATGGCGCGGAAAACTTCTCCGCACTGAAATAATATAGGTAATGATGAGCATGGCTACGCCAAGCAACAATCCTGGGATGACGCCCGCTATGAACATCTTTCCAACAGAAATACCTGACAATGCACCAACGATAATCATGGGTACTGAAGGCGGAATAATCGGCCCCATCGTTGAAGATGCACTTGTTACCGCAGCAGAAAAATCTGCAGGATAGCCAGCTCGCTTCATGCCGGGAATCATCATGCCACCAATCGATGCGGCATCAGCAACGGCAGTACCGGAAATACCACCGAATAACATGGAGGAAGCAACGTTTGTCATCCCCAAACCACCGCGCATCCAACCGACACCTGCCTGCGCAAAATTGATAATACGCGGGGTAATACCACCGCCGTTCATCAAATTTCCCGCTAACACGAATCCTGGGATACAAAGTAAGACATAAATATCCATACCGGCAAAGATCTTTTGCGGCACGACAACCAAAGGAATACCTGCGGAAAGAATATAAGCTAATGAGGCCACACCAAGCGTGATAGCAACCGGAATGCCGATAGCTAACCCTACAAGGAATACAACCGTCAATAAAAACAGACTCATATTTCCTCCTCTTGGCGTAATTCAGGATGACCATCAAGCACGCCCATGAACATGCCTATAATGCGAATGCCCGTCGTTATGGCTAACGTTACCAGAAGAATCAACACACTAGCATGAATATAAGCCATTTTAATAAATGGCATTGATGGAGATGTTTGCATCATGCCGATTTTCGTGAAACGCCATGCTGGTTCAATAAGCAGTACTGCAAAAATCAATACCGCAAAAGCAGAAAACAGACGCATCAACCACGGCCATTTACCAGGCAAATGCTCACTTAATAAATCCACATTTACCATCGCCCCCGTCCACAACGATAACGCTGCTCCAAAGCCAGCGATATAGAGCAGTGCATAACGCGTAACTTCCTCAGTCCATACAGGAGAACCACCGCTACTGAATGTACGCGTTATGACTTGAATCATGACAGCAAGAATGAGTGCCACAAACACTGCTCCCGTGGCCCAGCGCAGAAATATTTCGACAATCCGAATAAGCTTTAACATAAATTACTTCCATTCATAAACCGTCTCAAATAGCCAGCCACACTGGAATTTACTTAGGGTTGCTCAGCAAAGATTTTTTCTATAATGGGCTTAATCTCACTGCTGGCACTATCCAAAACCGCTTGCTTCGCTTTCTCTGCAAAAGCCTTTTGGTCCACTTCAACAAAAGTCATTCCCTTACTTTCCAGAGTTTTCCGCAAATTCGCCTCGTCTGCTAGGAATATCTCACGCTCATATTTTTGCGCGACTTTTGCTGCATCTAATAAAGCTTGCTTATCAGCATCAGAAAGCTTATTCCAACTAATTTCTGAAATCGCGAGATAAATCCATGAACGGACGTGTTCCGTCTGATTAACATATTTTTGAACTTCATAAAGTGTTGCAGAATCAATGAGCGATAAAGGATTTTCTTGCGCATCAATAGTGCCATTTTGCAATGATGTAAACACTTCACTGAATGCCATCGGAGTGGGTGAAGCACCAAGCGCTTTCCACGTTTGCACAAACAATGGAACATTCGGGACACGTAACTTGATTGCTTTCAAATCGTCAGGAGATTTGATTTCACGATTTGCCGTTAAATTGCGAGGTCCACGTGCAAAATAAGTTAAAGGACGCACCTGAGCTTTAGCAATAATATCTGCCTCGATATCTTTACCTATATCGCCAGAAGCGACTTTATCCATATGTTCTAAGGACTGATAAGCATACGGAATAGCAAGCAACGCAGCTTTGGGCGACCAATTTTGCAGACTTTCTCCCGTAATCGTCATGTCAACCGTTCCTAGTTGCATGCCATTAATTAAATCAATTTCTTTACCTAAGGAATCGTTCGGGAATACTTGTACTTCCACTCTCCCATCTGTGAGTTTTGCGACTTCTTCAGCAAACTTTAGCGCGCCTTTGTGCCAAGAGTGCTGTTCATTAGCGATATGACCAAGTTTTAAAGTGATTTCTGCTTTAGCCAAAGCGACCGGCGACAAGCAAGCCAGTAAGCAGGATGACGCGACCGCCGCAAATAAACGCCTTTTCATCTTCATTATTCACCTCTCATTAAAAAAATGACAAATCATATGTAAACATGCCTTAGGCAAAAATTGATAAACCAAATAAAGAACAATAATTCCATAAAATCATTAATAAAAAATAGTCATTTTTATTTAGCACAACGCATATAGTGCCACCCAGGATGAAATAAAGCAACAACTGGATAACCAATATAGTCATTTTGACTAACCAGATGCCGCTCTAATTTTGTAAATGCCTCAAATATCTCGCTGCGCTTGCGCCGATAAACGCACACCTACTCATCTCATGATGCACTTCCAATCAGCCTAATTTTTGTCATTGGACAATCGTCCAATTTATCTTTACACTACTGGACAGATGTCCAATAAACTAATTTTTAAATTTCTATGAGTAATCATCCAAAAGAAGACGCCCGCGAGGCTTTCCTTGCTGCAGGCAGAACGCTATATCTTCAATGTGGCTACAGCGGCCTTTCTATCCGCTCACTTGCTGCACAAGCAGGTTTAAGCTCGGGCATGTTTCATCATCTTTTCACCAATAAGGACGCCTTCGTTGCGGAAGTGCTACAACGCAAATATGACGAAGCTTTTACCCAATTACAATCAAAAATCCAAATACGACAAAATGTGCGGGAAAACTTACATCAGGTAATGACGTTTCTCGCTTTCTTTGTTCGCGATCATCTGGACTGGGTTACCTATATTTTTGCTGATGCCCTTACCGGTGTGAAACCGGTACGTCATCTGGTTAAAGAATATGCCGGTATGCGCCATGTCTCGCTCATGATTGAGCTGTTGCTTAAGGCGGATAGACAAGGTTCTTTGAAGCCTGCCTCCCTATCGCAACGCATTATCTTTTTAATGACAAGTGTTACCGCACCGATGCTAATCGGTTCGCAGTTACAAAAAGCCAACCTCCTACCGGATATGTTGGCCGCACAATTTTTACCCGATGTCGCGAGCGATGAAGCCATCAAGCAACGCATAGATTGGGCGTTATCTGCATTATTTATTGAGGAGCATACATAATGAAAAAACTGTTATTTTTACTGCTGCTTGTCGCACTAGGCGCTGGTGGCTGGTGGTTTCACCAACACGAAGAAGCAACAGCTCAACCTTCTTATATCGACAGCTCAAACAGTCGCCTGATATTAAACCGTATTGATGTTGCCACATTGTACGCAGGACGAGTAAAAACCGTGCATATTGAAGACGGCGATACCGTAACCACCGGCAAGCCGTTAGTCACCCTATCTTCCGAACAAAGTACGGGGCAACTGGCCGCGGCACAAGCGGCAACGCAGGCTGCTCAAGAAACGGTGCAACGTGCCCGTGCGGGTGTTCAACAGGCAAAACAAACCGTTGCTCGTGCCGATGCGGAGGTATCCGCTTATCGTCAGCAACAAAAAGTTGCCAAGTTGGAGCTTGATAACGCACGTAAGATGCGCCGCGATAATCTGGTTTCCGCATCAGAATTAACCAAGCGACAAGCAGATTTTGAACGCGCGGTGGCTAGTGTCAAAGCAGCGGAAGCGGCGCGTGCCGAGGCACAAGCGGCGGTTGCGCAGGTTGAAGCCCAAGTACAGGAAGCGGAGGCCGGCGTCAGAAGAGCGCAAGCCACGACAGATACGGCCGCTTCGGCTGATGCGGATATGGTGGTACGAAGCCCAGTAGATGCGCTTGTGGAATACCGACTGGTTGATCCGGGTAATGTTGTGGGTGCGGGTAGCCGTGTTGCCACTTTGCTTGATCCTACAGATGTCTCGATGAATCTGTTTCTGCCGAATACCACCATGAGTCAGCTACGTGTTGGCGATGAGGCGCGCATTGTATTGGATGGCATTGATGCTGTCTTTCCAGCAAAAATCAGCTTTATTGCCAGTGATGCGCAATTTACCCCCAAGACAGTTGAAACGGTCAACGAGCGGGAAAAGCTGGTTTTCAAAGTAACACTGAAAATCCCGCGCGATACGGCTTTACGCTATGAGCGCTTACTCAAAGGCGGCATGACGGGTAATGGTTATGTCCGTAGCGATACCAACCAACCGTGGCCGGCAACGCTTGACATCAAATTGCCACAATAACCCAGCAAACACGCATGCTAGCGCTGCTCACCATAAACCTCCTTTTTGAGCAGGCGATAGCATTTGGTAAGGCAGTCTGATTCAGCATAATAATGATAGAGAGGAACACCATGAATCCATTCAACAATGCCAATGCATACGAGCGCTACATGGGCGATTGGAGTCGTCAGGCAGGCGCAGCATTCCTACAATGGTTAGCGCAACCCGCTCATCTCAGTTGGCTAGATTGCGGTTGTGGCAGCGGGGCTTTTACTGCGCTGATCTGGCAACACATGGCGCCCTCGCAGTTGCATGGCATTGACATATCAGATGAATTACTTGCATGCGCACGAAAGCGCCTACCTGAAGCCGTCGCATTACAAAAGCAGAGCGTCATTGACCTGACCTTTGCCAATGAAACATTTGACGTTGCCACGATGGCATTAGTGCTGGTCTTCATTCCGGAAGCGGAACATCTGCGTGGCATAAAAGAAATGTGCCGTGTCGTACGCCGTGGTGGCACAGTTGCGACCTATATGTGGGACTTGCCGGATGGTTTTCCCTATGCGACTGCTTTCACTCTGTTACGAGAATACGGTGTATTGCCGCAACGAGCCGCGCAAGAGGACAGCACCAGCCTAGCTTCATTACAAACATTATGGCAAGCCGCCGGATTACAGCACATCGAAACACTGGCCTTCGACATCAACCTACATTATCAAGACTTCGACACTTACTGGCAAACCTTACAGGGTAGCGCCAGCATGGGTGAACAGCTCGCGGCACTCTCGTCAGACAGACGAACAGAAATTCGGAAGGAACTCGAAACACGTCTTTCCCTTACAAACGATGGAAACATTGATGTGAGCGCACGTGCACATGCGGTGAAGGGCATTCGTCCTTAACAAAAGCCGATTACGCCACCATGAATTGAGGAAGACTTCATGCAAACCTACACCGACCATCACGCTTTAATTGCCGCGATAGAGCAATCTCTCAACCGTTATCTTGCCGAATTTGCCGATATTGCAGAAGCGGATAAAGACACACGCATGGACGATAAAGAAAAAACGCCATCAGAGCACCTCTCGTATCAATTGGGCTGGATCAACCTACTACAACAATGGGAAGAAGACGAACAAGCCGGCAAACAGGTGCATACACCAGCAGAAGGCTATCGTTGGAACCAGCTCGGCGCCCTCTACCAACACTTCTACAACACCTACGGATACGACAGCCTTGCCGCACAACAAGCCCAATTGCGAGCGCGTGTCGCAGCGCTGTATTGCTGGATAGAAACCTTGAGCGATACCGAACTTTTTCAACCTGAACAGCGCGCTTGGGCAACCACTAACGCGCGTTGGCCATTATGGAAATGGATACACATCAATACCGTCGCCCCTTTTACCAATTTCCGCCGCGCCATCCGCCGCTGGAAAAAATCCCTACACACCGCTAAAAGCCTATGAATTCCGCTATTACTATTGAACATCTCTCACACCGTTACGGCAAAATCCTTGCACTAGACGACATCTCGCTTACCCTTCCGCAAGGCACAACTGTCGGACTGATTGGCCCTGATGGCGTGGGGAAATCCACCTTACTGAGCTTAATTGCCGGTGTACGCAGCATTCAAAAAGGACGCATCACCGTCTTTAACAACGACCTCAGTCAAGTACAAAGCCGCCTTGCCTTGTCACACCGCATTGCCTACATGCCGCAAGGACTGGGACGCAACCTCTATCCCACCCTCAGCGTCTATGAAAACATCGATTTTCATGCGCGCCTGTTCGGTTTGAATAGCCAAGAGCGACGCAACCGCATCTCCCGATTACTAGAAGCGACGGGACTCGCCCCCTTCCCTGACCGAGCGGCAGGCAAACTATCCGGTGGGATGAAACAAAAAGTCAGCCTCTGTTGTGCGCTAGTACACACCCCCGAACTCCTCATTCTCGACGAACCAACGACGGGCGTTGACCCGCTCTCGCGTCGCCAATTCTGGTCACTCGTCAGCGACCTACAACAAGAAGCAGGCGGGATGACTGTACTCGTGGCCACCGCCTACATAGAAGAAGCCGAACAATTCCAGCAAATCATCGCAATGGATGCCGGCAAACTCCTCACCAACACGCCCACGCAAGAACTCATGCAAACGCATGGCTATAGCACACTGGAAGAAACCTATATTCATCTGCTGCCCGCAGAAAAACAACAAGGCGCAGGTGGGCTGGAACTCACCCCATTCACACCCATTCCCAATGCACCGCCCGCAATGGAAGCGCATGACCTAACCAAACAATTTGGAACATTCACGGCGGTAAACCACGTGAGTTTTCGCATCGAAAAAGGAGAAATCTTCGGCTTCCTTGGCAGCAATGGTTGCGGCAAATCCACTACCATGAAAATGCTCACCGGCTTATTAAAAGCGAGCAGTGGCACGGCAGAACTACTGGGCGCCCCTATTGATGCGGGCAGTGTCAGTACCCGTATGCGGGTAGGTTACATGTCGCAAGCCTTCTCCCTCTATGAAGAACTCACTGTTCGGCAAAATCTGGAACTACATGCGCGCCTGTACCATCTCGCAGGCAAAGGCAAAAAAGCCATTGCTGACGCCTTACAACAATTCGAACTGGCAAGCGTTGCTGACAGCAAACCCGCCGCTTTACCGTTAGGTATTCGACAACGTTTACAGCTCGCCGCTGCCTGCTTGCACCATCCAGAAATACTCATCCTTGACGAACCGACATCAGGCGTTGACCCTGCCGCACGCGACATGTTTTGGCGCTACCTACTCCGCATGTCCCATGAAGACAAAATCACCATCTTTGTCTCCACCCATTTCATGAATGAAGCGGCACGCTGCGATCGCATCTCCTTCATGCACCAAGGGCGCGTACTGGCGGTCGGCACACCAGACGAGCTCATCGCCCAATACCATGCCCCCAATCTAGAAGAAGCCTTCGTGCAATACCTCCTACAAGACGAAAAAGCGCAGGCACAACACGGCAAAAATACTGACAACATCACCGTAGACAGCCAGACCATCACAGAAGTCGCCACAGACAGCATTCCCGTGTCAGCCGATAGCGAGCACACTGCCAATACACAAAACGCCATAAATACGACCGCCGAGGTCATACCCGCATCAGTCGATAACGAACAAACGCTCAATACCGCGCACGATACACAAAGTGCCATAAATACGACCACCGCAGGCATCCCCGCATCCACCGATAGCGAGCAAGCAGTCAATGCCGCACGCGACACACAAAGTAGCACAGCAAAAACGGCTTCAAGCACCGTGCAACACCACTGGCTTTACTGGTTTAGCACTATCTATACCTTCGCCATCCGCGAAGGCAAAGAACTCCTACGGGATCAAGTCCGCACCTTCTTCGCAGTCTTTGGCCCCGTTATCCTCATGACAGCCGTTACTTGGGGCGTTTCCTTTGACGTTGGCCGCCTCAATTTCGCCGTCCTTGACCATGACAAAAGCCCGGAAAGCCAAAGCATCATCGAATATTTCTCAGGTTCAGCCTACTTTGCCGCCCTTCCTGAACCCCAGAACGAACAAGAAGCGACGAGCATTCTCGCCAGTGGCGTTGCAAAACTGGTTATCGACATTCCGCCGGACTTTGGTCGTGACCTATTACGCGGCGACCGACCAGAAATCGGCTTTTTCATTGACGGCACCGAATCCTTCAATGCCAGCAACATTAACGCCTATATCGGCAGCATTCTAAGCGATTACGCCCGCGACGAAGCCGCTCGTCGCGGTATAGCCTTTCCTGCGCCCATTGCCAGTATGGAATCCCGCTTCATCTACAACCAAGACTTCAAAAGCATCTATGCCATTGCCCCGGGTGTCCTCATGCTCGCCTTAACCCTCTTTCCGGCGATGATGGCGGCGGTTGGCGTTGTCCGCGAACGCGAAATTGGCTCTATCGCCAACTTCTATTCCTCCCCAGCCAATCGCTTACAATTCCTGCTGGGCAAACAAATCCCTTACATTCTTGCCTCCATGGTTAGCTTCCTCATCCTTTTCCTGATGATGCGTTACTGGTTTGGACTCCCCTTAAAAGGCTCCTTCTTAGTACTCTTTATCGGCACACTGCTGATGAGCTGCACCACAACCGCGATGGGCCTGTTCGCTTCCTGCTTCACCCGCTCACAAGTAGCAGCCATTTTCCTCACGGCCGTCGCGACCACGATGCCAGCGATGAGCTTCTCCGGCTTCCTCGTCCCCGTCTCCTCACTCCAAGGCGGGGCATACATCATGGGGAAAATCTTACCTTCATCATGGTACGCCACCCTTACCACCGGCACCTTCACCAAAGGCCTACATCTAGCGGACCTACAACGGGAGATCTTGCTCCTGTGCGTCAGCTACTTGTTCTTCTTGGCACTGGCCTACCTGAATCTGAGAAAACAGGAAAAATAAATGAACAGTCTCAAAAACATTTTCACCCTTGTGAGCAAAGAACTACGCAGCCTGCTCAGCGATCCTATCCTGATGTTTCTGATTATTTACATGTTTACCGGTCTGGTCATTGCCATGTCACAAAGTAATACCGACATCCGAAATGCCGCCATTGCCATCATTGATGAAGACCATTCCACCTTATCCCACCGCATCCGTGATGCCGTACGCCCCCCTTACTTCCACACACCGGCAAGCATTGAGCGCACAGAAGCTGACGCTGCCATGGATCGCGGCGACTACGTCTTTATCGTTGACATCCCCCCCAACTTCGAACGCAACATCCTGCAAGGACACAGTCCCGAAGTCCAGCTACTGATAGACGCGACCCGGATGAGCCAAGCCGGCGTTGGCGCTGGTTATTTCGGACAAATATTCAATCAGGAAGTCAACGCATACCTTGGCCGAGCCGATAGCAGCAGCTTACTGCCGCTTACCCCTGTCCTACGCACTCGCTACAATCCCAACAGCGAAAACGCTTACCAAATGCCGGTTACCGCAGTCGGGAACGCTATCCTCCTGCTGCTTCTCCTGCTCACAGGCGCTGCCGTCATTCGCGAACGCGAACGCAGCACCATTGAACATCTCCTCGTCATGCCGGTAACCTCAAGCGAAATCATGCTGGCAAAAATCATCGCCAACGGCCTCATCATCCTTATTGCTTCAACCCTCTCGCTTTGGTTTGTCGTACATCAGCTTATCGGCGTGCCTATTAACGGATCTATCCCGCTTTACATCTTCGGAAGCGCAACATACCTCTTTTCCATCGCATCGCTTGCCATCATGATTGCTACGTTGACGCCCAGCATGCAGCAATACAGCCTGTTGATGCTACCACTATTCATCATCATGAACCTGTTCTCCGGTGCCACAACCTCACGCAGCAACATGCCGGAACTAACCCGCGCCATCAGCGAATACTGGCCGAGCACCCAATACTCTATTTTCTCGCAAGCGCTCGTTTTCCGCGGTGCCGACTTCAGCATCCTATGGCCACAGCTCCTTATCATGGCCATTACCGGCATTCTTTTCCTCAGCTATGCCCTCCTCCGCTTCCGCAACATGCTGGAAAAACAAAACTAAAACCAACCCAAGAGAATACACATGTCACACAAAACCCACCTCATCCCCCTCTTTATTGCCTTTGCGCTCACTGCCTGCCAAAGCACCAACATCACAGCAAACAGCCATATCACTCTACCCGCCGCCTACGAACAAAATACCGCAGCTCAAGGCAGTGCAGACATTAGCCATTGGTGGCAACACTGGCAAGACCCAGTCCTAAATAACCTCATCACTCAAGCACTAGAACAAAACCTAGATATCGCCATTGCCCGTAGCCGCCTCAACGAAACCCGCGCAACCGCACAACTGGCCGAAGCAGACCAAGGCGCGCAAATAGGCCTTGGTGCTAACCTTGGGCACCTTGACGCCAATCTACAAAACCCACTCAGCGACAGCAGTCGTGCGGCGCTAAGCCAGAATCCTATCGGTGGTGCCTTAGCCAATGGACGTATTCACAACCATAACAACATCCTTGCCAGCAGCCTAAACGCATCATGGGAACCCGATATATTCGGGCAAAAACGCAGCGATGCCGACGCGGCGCGCTATGCCAGCCTAGGTAGCAAAGAACAAATGCACGGCACGCAGCTCCTGATTGCAGGCAACATCGCTGATAACTACTTCAAAGCACGCGCCATACAAGCGCAACAAAAAAATGCCGATGACACCATCGCCATCCTAGAACAACTACAACGCTACATCGAAGCGCGCTACCAAGCGGGACACACCACCGCCTACGAAAAAACCGAAATACAAAGCCGCCTTAGCGCCAGCAAAGCACAACGCAGCACTCTTGATGCGCAATATGCGGCTGCTGTACGCAACTTAGCCATTCTTAGTGGTCGCCCGCCACAAGACTATCAGCTCCCAGCAAGTCCGCGCGATATCTTGAAAAATCCGCCGGTAGCACCGGCAGGGCAAACGCCACAAGGGCTGATTGAACGACGCCCCGACATTCGCGCCCATGCGGCACAAATCCAAGCCTATGCAGCCAAACTGGCAAGCGCCAAAGCGGATTTACTCCCCCGCTTCAGCCTCAACTTCCTTGGACAAGGCGTCATCAGCCTTGATGGTGAAAACAGTCTGAAAGGCTGGGCTGACCTCCTTAGTGCAGGCATACAACTACCAATCTTCACCAATGGTCGCATCCAAGCAAACATTGAGGCCGCCGATGCGCGTTTAAAAACCGCCCTCTTACAATACGACCAAACCCTCCTACAAGCCCTTGCAGACGTAGAAAATGCCTATCAGACCACAAGCAGCCTAACAACCCAACAACAGCTTCTGCAAGAAGCCCGCGACAGTGCGCAACAACAAGCAACCGATGCGGAAAAACTCTACCGTTATGGCGACAAGACGCTTGCAGATACCCTCAGCGCCCGCCTGAATGCGAGTCAAGCAGATGCCGCGTTAATCCAGAACCAACTGGCTCATGCGCAAGCACTAATAGGACTCTACAAAGCACTTGGCGGAGGTTGGACGCCCTAAACCAGAATTAGCACGCATAAATAAATAACAACCTGTGCTGACAGGAGCACAAAGTAGCCTGCAATAACACGAAATCCAGAGTTCATCTGAATAACAACATCCTTGCCAGCAGCCTAAACGCATCATGGGAACCCGACATATTCGGGCAAAAACACAGCGATGCCGACACGGCACGCTATGCCAGTCTGGGGAGCAAAAAACAAATGCACGGCACGCAGCTCCTGATTGCCGGCAACATCGCTGATAACTACTTCAAAGCACGCGCAAGCGCAAAAAAATGCCGATGACACCATAGCCATACTGGAACAACGACAACGCTACATCGAAGCGCGCTACCAAGCGGGACACGTCACCGCCTACGAAAAAACCGAAATACAAAGCCGCCTAAGAACGTGTTCATTATCTCAGCCTCTGCTGTAAACTATCGGCATGAACAGAA
>JAUMZX010000017.1 GCA_030527905.1 Cardiobacteriaceae bacterium | reverse complement strand
AAAAGCTCCATAATTTCCATAGTGGTTTTTACCCACTACAGATATTATAGAGCCAGAATTTATAGGTTCTTATGGCCGAGGGGACAATGTTCCTTACGGCTTATTTATTTACAAAGATTCAGATTTTACTACTGGAAACACTGCAAGTGATAGTGATGATTTTCTATTGACGGTCGAAGGATACATTAAGGCAAAAGGAATTGGCTGGTTGAAGTACGGCAAAAGCAGCATTAATGGCTCAACTACAGGAACTATTAGTTATTGGAATTCTAATAATGTACCTCTAGACTTTGGTGGATCAGGAAATGATATTTACTACTCATATAACAGAAATGCTTATAGCTTATGGCAAATTGTTAACCAACATTTTTCTGATAAAAACTTAAAAGAGAATATAGGCTTATCTAACTATAAAGCACTCGATTTTATCAAAAGATTTCAATTTAAAGAATATGACTGGAAGAAAATAGGGAATCGTATTCAAAAGGCTCATACCAAAATTGGACTCATCGCTCAAGATGTTCAACAAATTGATTCGTCACTGGTGTATGAAAATGGTGGTTTTCTGAATCTTGATAATACAAGATTAACGAATATCGCTTTAAAAGGGATTCAAGAGTTAATACTTGATATTCGAAAATTAAATAAACGATTGGAGATGTTAGAAGATGAACACAGATTTAATCCATCAATTAGCAGTTGACTCATTGACTAAAAAGTTGGCGCAAGCTGAAAGTCAAGCATCTCAGAGCGAGGCACTTTACTTAGTTGCTGCGAGTGAACTACAGTTGATGAAAGATGTATTAGATTATGACTCAGACTTCAAGGATTTATTTGAGGAAGTAAAAACTAAAAGAGAGAAAGGAGAAAGTTAATGGCATTAGAAATTACTAAAACAACACGTTTGGTTGGAAATTTGAAGATTGGGGATGAAGTAGTTAAGCAGTATACTGTTGATGTCGATGAACATGGTGTTTCTACAGTATCTGAGTTTCTCTATCATTCAGAGCTCTATGCGGAGCATCGTCTCGAAATGAGAAACCAAGAAAAATTGTTCCGTGATAAACGATATGAATTAGAAGATGCTGTTTTAGCTGAAATCGAGTCAAATAAAAAAGAACAATAGGGAGTATTAAAAATGGATATTGAATTGTTTAATTTTTTAAGAAAGCTCATCGAAACAGAAGATGGGCTTATTTTGTATGCGTTAGCGTTGATTGTCATCATGGAAATTGTTGATTTTGCATCAGGAACATTTGCTGCCATTGTAAATCCTGATGTTGAGTATAAGAGTAGAATTGGAATCAATGGATTAATTCGTAAAGTCTTAGGGATTTTTATGTTACTGTTATTGATTCCGATGTCTGTTTTGTTGCCTGAAAAAACTGGGTTTATGTTTCTGTATTCGATTTATATTGGATACCTAGTTTTTACTTTCCAATCACTAATTGAGAACTATCAAAAAGTAAAAGGGAATATTTTGCTTTTTAAACCAATTTTAAAAGCTTTTGAACATCTAACTGAAGAAAAGTCTAACGCTGATAAGGAGGATAATCATGGAAATTGATAAAAGTAGATTACGAACAAATCTTCCTCAAATTGGGGAACAACCCTATCGACAGGTTCATGCTCACTCAACAGGAAATCCTAACTCTACGGCACAAAATGAAGCGGATTACCATATGCGTCGTCCAGTTGAGTCAGGATTCTTCTCTCATGTGGTAGGGAATGGTCGTATCATGCAAACATGGTTAGTCGACCGAGGTGCTTATGATGTTGGTGGCGGATGGAATGTTGAAGGTTACGCTCAAGTTGAACTTATAGAAAGTCATGAATCTAAAGAAGAATTCATGAGAGATTATCGACTTTATGTCAAGCTATTACGTGAATTAGCTGACGAGGCTGGAATCCCTAAAACTCTAGATTCTAGTAGTCTTGCTGGGATTAAAACTCATCAATTTTGTACTTACAACCAACCAAATAATGGAAGTGATCATGTAGATCCCTATCCATACCTTGCAAAATGGGGAATTAGTAGAGAACAGTTTAAGAAAGATATTGAATCTGGTCTAACTGAAGGAAACTGGAAACGAAACGAAGTTGGTTGGTGGTGGGAAGAAGCAGATGGCTCTTATCCAAAATCTCAATGGAAAAATATCAAAGGAGAATGGTTCTACTTTGATAATAGAGGCTACTGTTTCATCAATAAATGGTTCAATGATGGCAAGGATTGGTTTTATTTAGATAAGCGTGGTGCCATGGTTATTGGTTGGATGCATATCAATCATCGTTGGTACTATTTTAAGTCGGATGGTCGAATGGCTAAAGGTTGGGTAAAATATCGTGAAACTTGGTATTACTTGAATGAAAAAGAAGGGGATATGAAATCTAAACAATTTATTAAATCAGGAAACGGATGGTACTATCTTAAGGATGATGGTTCTCTATCAGTAAAACCAGAATTTGCGATTGAACCTGATGGTTTGATTACTACTAACCAAGAGTTCGTAGATACTACTCTTAAAATGAATCTTTAAACAAAATAAACCACCGAAGTTGGTGGTTCATGTGGTATAATATCTATTGTAGAAAAGTGAAGACGGTGGCTCCTTGTACCGAAAGAGAGGTGATGCCTATGGGTAATTCATCAAAATCTGACGGAAAGGAGGAGCGTGTTTGAGCTCATATGAAGTCGTTCAAACCATCTTTGGCTTTGGTACTTTTACCATTGCTTTGATTGGTTTGTGCTATAAAATCTTCAAGGACGATGACAAAAAGAAATAACCCGTCCCCACTTTTGACCGAGTTGTTGGACGAGTTATAGTCTGATAATAGAGAGTCACCGTCTTTTTAACGGTTCTACATGGAGCTGAGTTGGCGCTCAGCTCTTTTTCTACGTTTATTATAACATATTGCGATTAAATTTCAAATAAAAAATCTAAGCCTGGTGAAATACATCAGGCTTAGATTTTTGATTTTTTTCTTAAAACCGGAATAATCTATCTTGAAAGTACCTATTTAGGTAAGAGGACAATAAAGACATATTGTTAAAGTACAAGGTTGCTGATTACTTGACTAATATAGTGTTTAGAGGGATATATAGTGTGTAACAACTTCTTGTAGGAGGAAAAATGAATATAAGAAAAATTGAAGCAAAGAATAACAAAAGAAAAAAGAGAATTTGTGCATATGTTCGAGTTTCTACAACCAACGGAAGTCAACTTGATTCGCTAGAGAATCAAAAAGTCTATTTTGAAAAGTTGTATGCTGAACGTGATGATGTTGAGTTTTTGGGTGTTTTTTGTGACAAAGGGATTTCGGGTTCAAAGTATGATAGACCTGATTTTCAAACTATGTTAGATGCTTGTAGAAAAGGACAAATTGATGTTATCCATACTAAGTCAATATCTAGGTTTGCAAGAAATCTTATCAATGTTCTTGAAATAAGTCGAGAATTAAAAACTCTTGGAATTGATATCTTTTTTGAAGAGCAGAATATCCACACTTTATCCAATGAAGGTGAAGTTATCTTGACTGTGTTAGCAAGTTTGGCTGAGGAAGAGTTACAAAGCATGAGCGGAAACCAACGATGGAGTTTTCGTAGAAAGTTCCAGAAGGGAGAATTACTCATTAATACTAAACGGTTTTTAGGGTATGATTTAAACGAAAATAGAGAACTTGTTATAAACGAAGCAGAAGCGCAAATAGTAAGAACCATCTTTTATAGTTATTTAGAAGGAATGGGTACACATAGAATTGCTAAAAAACTTAATGAGGGCAAGGTTCCAACTGTAGCAGGAAAGAAATGGTATGACAGCACAATTCGTAATATCTTAAAAAACGAAAAATACAAAGGCTCTTTACTACTTCAAAAATACTTTCATGACGGTGTAAACGGTCCAAAGAAATTAAATCAAGGACAGGTTGAACAATACTATATCGAAGATAATCATGAAGGAATTGTTTCTAAGGAAATATGGGAGCAGGTACAGGTAAAAATTAAAAGCCGTTCTCGGATCCAAGGTACAAATAAAACCTATAAATTTTCCAGAATGTTAAAATGCCAATATTGTGGTTCAACATTAAAAAGACAGGTATCTTATAAGGAAAAGATTGTTTGGTGTTGTTCCAAATATATCAAAGAAGGAAAAAATTCATGTAAAGGTATGAGAGTCCCTGAAAGGGATATTGAAGATTGGAAACTTAGTTCACCAGTAATTGTGTTAGAAAGGATTGAAGATGGAGAAAAACATTACAGTTATACCGGCCAAAAAACTTCAGCAAACGGTCATATCTCAAATTCGGAAAAAGATCAGAGTTGCCGCTTATTGTCGAGTGTCTACAGACCAAGACGAACAGCTATCAAGTTATAAGAATCAGGTTAATTATTACCGTGAATACATCTTAAAACATGAAGATTATGAGTTAGTAGACATCTATGCGGATGAAGGAATCTCCGCAACTAATACAAAAAAACGTGATGCTTTTAACCGACTAATACAAGATTGTAGAGGTGGTAAGGTGGATAGAATTTTAGTTAAATCTATTAGTAGATTTGCTAGAAATACATTGGACTGCATCAAATATGTAAGAGAACTGAAAGAAATAGGCATTGGAGTAACGTTTGAAAAAGAGAATATTGATAGTCTAGATTTAAAAGGAGAAGTACTACTTACCATTCTATCGTCACTCGCACAGGATGAATCTAGATCCATTTCAGAAAACTCAACTTGGGGAATTCGTAAGAAATTTGAGCGTGGAGAAGTTCGTGTGAATACGACAAAGTTTATGGGTTATGATAAGGATGAAAATGGGAAGCTAGTCATCAATCAAGAACAAGCAGAGGTGGTCAAGTATATATACGATCAATTCTTAAAGGGTTATAGTCCAGAATCTTTATCAAAGCATCTAAATGAAAATCAGATTCCAGGTTGGTCAGGAAAAGCTAACTGGTATCCTAGCTCGATATTTAGAATACTACAGAATGAGAAATATAAGGGGGATGCACTTCTTCAAAAAACCTACACTGTCGATTTCTTAACCAAGAAGCGAACGGAAAATGATGGTCAGATTAACCAGTACTATGTCAAAAATAACCATGAAGCGATTATTGATGCGGAAACCTGGGATATAGTTCAGCAGGAGATAGCAAGGCGAAAGAACTTCAGAGAAAAACATCATCTGAAAACATATATCATACAAAATGATGAGAATCCTTTCACGACTAAGGTGTTCTGTGCGGAATGTGGTTCTGCCTTTGGACGGAAGAACTGGACGACTAGTTGTGGGAAACGTAAGGGCTGGCAGTGTAACAACCGCTATAGGGTGAGGGGTCAGGTTGGCTGTTTAAACAACCATATAGACGAAGCAACGCTTCAACAGGCTTTTCTAAAAGTCATAGAGGTTCTTCGAGAAAATAAGCGACAGCTAGAAGAAAAGTGGGATAACTTTAACGAAGAACAAAAGCTGGAGAAGTACCATGCGGTTAAATTAAAGGAGTTTCTTGATAGTAAACAAGAGGAATTCAATGGAAGAAGAATGTGTCAGGTGCTTGAGAAAATAACTCTTGGTGAAAACGGCAGTATTACCGTCAGTTTTTTAGAAGGAACAGAAGTTAATTTGTGAGGCCATAGTTAAGAGCAGAAATGCTTTAACTATGGCCTTTTTTGTGTTTGTTTAGTGAACTTATGTGATATAATATAGATAATAAAAATAGTGGCCTAACTAACTCTTAATTCTTTTAAAAACACGTCTGATAGACGTTGATAAAATAATTTTTTCTATCTTTAGGATTTTATAACTTTTTTTCAATTTTTGGGCATACTAATCCCATGTCTTCAAACCCAATCGTTGAATTTGTTCAAAACGATAAATATTGCAGGGATCCTCTAAAAACCTTTAATTTACTCAAAAGGATGTCTGATAAACGTTGATAAATCAATGTTTTTATTTTTAGAATTTGAGTTTTTAGAGGTGCCCAGGAATAATTTCCAAGAGGGTAAAAGTATAACACCCCTAGGTTTTGAGTTAATATCATATGACACCCCTAAACACACCCTAAAATTTACGTTCCTACAAATATTTATCAAAATCTAATAAATCGTTCGCTATATTTTTGTGTAAAATTTCATATCAATCGTGATATAATATATTTATTATCGGCATATCAGATTGTAGAGAAAATAGGTGATAAGATGATGAGATATAAAAAATTGTGGAAGTTATTAATTGACCGAGACATGTCAAAGAAAGATTTAGCTGAACTGGCTGGCCTTAGTCAATACACCATCAACAAATTAAATAATAGTGGCACAGTGACAACTGAGACACTAGCTAAAATTTGCATCGCACTGAATTGTGATGTTGGAGATATTTGTGAAGTGGTAGCTGCTTAATACAGCACAGAATAAAGAATTAAAATTATAGCCTAGGGAGAACACTCATGGAATTAAAATTAATTGATAACAAGGGGGATAACACCCTAGAAAGTTTAATCAGTGAAAAGGTGACGAAACATTCGAAAATCAGTATTCAAACTGCTGCATTTTCAATTTTTGCTTTTCACGCATTACAAAAGGAAATCAAGCGTTCGAAGGAGTTGCGTTTGGTTCTTACGAAATCTTTCTTTGAGAAGGAAGAAACTAGTTTTTTAAAGCGGTATGAAATTGCGCAAAGTCAAGAAGATGTTTCTGGAAATAAGTATGAAATTAAGCTCAGAAATAAAATGAACACAGCTTTTATTGCTCGTGAAACGGCAAGGTTGATTGAGGAAAAAGTAAAGGTTCATCAGCTGGGACCAAATCAAAATGCTTTGGATGAACTACTGATTGAAAATGAAGCAGATATTGAAGGTAATGTGGTAGTTCCTTCAATGTTCAAATTTACTTCAGATGGCTTAGGACTTACAGAGTCAAATAACGTTTCTTCAATGACGGGAATTATTGGAGAACCTAATCACTTAGCTGGTTTAAAAGCTGACTTTGACGCTGTCTGGAATGACCCTAAAAAGTCAAAAGAAGTAACAGACAGGGTGCTTGAAAAAGTCAGAACCATTTATCAAGAAAATCCACCTGAATGGATTTATTTTGTATCGCTTTACCATATTTTTCATGACAAGTTGAGTGAATTGGATGAGCAAGATATTGCGCCAGAAGGTTCTGGGTTCAAGGATTCAGTAATTTGGAATAAGCTTTACCAATTTCAAAAAGATGGTGCGATGGGCTTAATTCGTAAGCTTGAAAAATACAACGGTGCGATTCTAGCTGATTCAGTTGGTTTAGGTAAAACTTTCTCAGCCTTGGCCGTTATCAAATATTTTGAGTTGCAACGTAAACGAGTACTCGTTCTCGCTCCAAAACGACTACGGGATAACTGGACACTTTATACACGACCTGATGTAAGAAATGTTTTAGTGGATGACTACTTTAACTACACTGTTTTGAACCACACTGACCTTAGCCGTTATAAAGGTGAAAGTGACGGAATCAAGCTGGATACTTTTCTGTGGTCTGATTTTGATTTGGTTGTCATTGATGAATCCCACAACTTCCGTAATAACGATACCAGCGTCAATCGTGAAACCAAAACACGTTATCAACGCTTGATGGAAAATATCATTCAAAAGGGACGTAAGACAAGAGTATTGATGCTTTCAGCTACACCAATCAACAACCGAATGAATGACTTGAAAAATCAGATTGGTTTCATCACTGAAGGCAAAACGGACGCGTTGGCGAAGTATGGTGTTGATGATATTGACACGACACTGCGTTTAGCACAACAAGCTTTTAATCAATGGATGGAACTGTATGAATCTGAACGGACGATTCAAAGCTTTCTTGATAAGGTCAATCCGGATTATTTCAAGTTACTGGATATGTTGACGATTGCTCGTAGTCGGAAACACATTGAAAAATATTATGATACGACTTCATTAGGAGATTTCCCTGAACGCTTGAAGCCAATGACAGTGAAACCAAATATTGATGCATCAGGGCAGTTCCCTGACTTACAGGATGTTTATGATTCAATCGGTTACTTGAACATGGCAATGTACCAACCACTTCAGTATGTGCTCTCGACTAAAAGAAAGTGCTACGAAGAATTGTATGACACCAATGTAAAAGAAGGGAAGTTGTCATTCAAGCAAGTTGACCGTGAACAAGCCTTGGCTAAATTGATTCGTGCCAATTTGTTTAAACGACTGGAAAGTTCCATTTATTCGTTTGGATTAACCCTTGACCGAATGGTTGGCGGGATTGAAGATATCCTTGAAAAAATCAAAGAGCATCAAGCGGGTAACGTGGAAATGCCAAGTATCACTGATTTTGATGATGAGGATTTGGAAAGTGCCTTTGACGAACAGGCAGTGGGGACAAAAACTAAAATATTGATTGGTGATATGGACTTGGTGAAGTGGTCCCAAGATCTTAATGAAGATCTTGAAACGTTGAAAGAATTGCAAACCGTCACGCATCGAGTAACACCGGACAAAGATGATAAGTTGGTGGACTTGGAGAAAATTCTCAAGCATAAGTATGAGCATCCAATTAATGACAACAACAAGAAAGTAATCATCTTTACTGCCTTTGCAGATACGGCTAACTATCTCTATGAGAATTTAGCTGACAAAATAAAAAGACTTTATGGTCTGAATTCTGCGTTGGTGACGGGTGGTTCTACACCGAACAAAACGACCATGAAAGGTGTGGCCGTCAATGATATGAGTGATATCTTGACGAACTTCTCACCGATATCAAAAGGGCGTGACCAGATCAATCCGAACTCAACCGAAGAAATTGATTTGTTGATTGCAACGGATACCATCTCTGAAGGGCAAAACTTGCAGGATGCAGATTACTTGATTAACTACGATATTCACTGGAATCCAGTGCGTGTCATTCAACGTTTCGGGCGTATTGACCGTATTGGATCACGTAATAAACAGATTCAACTAGTAAACTTCTGGCCAAATGTGGACTTGGATACTTATCTGAATCTGGAACAACGTGTCAAGGGACGTATGGTCATGTTAAATACGGCAGCAACCGGTGAAGATGACTTATTGAATATCAAGTCTAATAAAGAAATGAACGACTTGAAATACCGTAAGAAACAGTTGGAACAACTCCAAACTCAAGTCATTGATTTGGAAGACGTCAATGGGGCAATTTCCATTACCGACATGACCTTCAATGACTTCAAAACAGACTTGCAGAATGCTGTGAAAGAGCATGAGAAGTTGTTGAATGAAGCGCCGCTAGGCATGTATGCAATTACGGATACAACCAACTTCCCTGAAGCTGAACCGGGTGTCATATTGACCTTGAAGCAGCAGACGAATGATTTGGGACAAGAAAACAGTATCTTGCCGTACATTGTTGTTTATATGCGAATGGATGGAACAGTCAAAATAAACTACATGTACGCCAAGCAAGTGTTGGACTTCTTTAAAAAGCTGACGGTCGGTAAAAAGACGGTCAACCAACCACTTGTAGATGAGTTTTATGAGGAAACGAATGGTGGTAAGGACATGAGTGCCTATTCTGAAATCTTGAGTAAAGCGATTGAAGCAATTCGAGGTAAGCAATATGAAGTAGGGATGGGTTCATTGTTTTCACCTGGTGGTACTAGCCTCCAAACTGAACTATTGGGTGATTTAGATGATGTTGAGTTAATTTCATTTTTGATTATTAGGTAGGTGAGCGAATTGGAAACGAAAGACATAATCAAATGGTGGAAATTTCCAAGTGCTACAATCATCAATCGAAATCTACCAAAAACGCAAATCTATCCACATATGAAAAATGCGGCGGATAAGCAATTCTTACAAGATTCTGTCCAAAGCATTTATATGTTGGCAAGTCTGAAAACTGACAATACACATATTGCTGTGTATGAGGACGACAAGGAACTTTATCAAGAAATTCAGTTTCTTTATGTGAAAACCAAGGATAAAGGTGACTCGACTAAAATCTATAAAATGTTGGCACACCTGATTCCATATCCATTAGTTATCCTCACAGATGAACCGGATAGTTTTACGATCTACACGGGTCGCTTTGAGAAGTTATCAACAGGCTTTTTGAAGTTGGTGAATGTGTATCCATCCCCGGTTTATCAAGATGAAAACTTGGAAGAAGTGTTGCAGCAAATATCACTGATTGATTTACCACGGCAGAATCTGAAAACTTTTTATGATGGACTTCGGGATGAGATTGCGACAGCTACGGCTAAGTCACAATATGGTGAAGCAGTTGGCAATATCACTGGTGAAGAAAAAGACCAGCTTGATGCATTAAAGAAACAGATTGAAGATTTGTGTGGCCAAATAAAAAAGGAACGTCAGTTAAATCGCAAAATTGATATGCAGATGAATCTGAAAAAATTAAAAGATGAACTTTCAAACAAAATTAATCAGTAAATATGCTTGACAAGTTAAGGAAGGAACACCAGCCTATGACGAACGAACGAACGATTAGAATCAGTCTCTAGTCATTCACTTGATATTACAGAACAGAATATTGAAAAACTGAAGGGATTATTTCCTGAAGTATTAACTGAGAAGAAAATTGACCTTGATAAGCTCCGTTTGATTCTTGGGGATGAAGTTGAAACGGCACCAGAACGTTATAGCTTCACTTGGAACGGTAAGAAGAAAGCTATGCAGTTGGCGCAACAGCCAACAGTGGCAACACTGAAACCAAACAAAGCAAAATCAAAGAACTGGGATGAAACACAAAATATTTATATTGAAGGTGACAACCTTGAAGTGTTGAAGATTTTGCAGAAGTCTTATGCCAATAAAGTGAAACTCATATATTTGGATCCACCCTACAACACAGGAAAAGATTTTATCTACCGAGATAATTTTCATGACAGTATTGAAAATTATTTGGAACAAACAGGACAAGTGGATAACGAAGGTAACAAACTTAGTGTAAATACGGAAACGAGTGGTCGTTACCATACTGATTGGCTAAATATGATGTATCCACGTCTAAAATTGGCAAGAAACTTATTGTCAGATGATGGAGTTATTTTTGTCTCAATTGGAACAGTAGAACAAGAAAATCTTTCAAGATTATTTGATGAAATATTTGGTGAAAATAATCGCGTTGGAATTGTGCCCGTTATTATGAACTTAAAGGGAAATCAAGATGCCTACGGATTTGCTGATACGCACGAATATGTGTTGGTCTATGCTAAATCAAAAGATAATTTAGATTTTGGTCGATTGCCAATTGATGATGAAGAGATGAATGACTGGCTTGAGGATGAGTATGGCTTGTATAAGGTTGCTGATAACCTGAGGGCAACAGGGGTTAATGCTCCACGGTCAAAACGTCCCAATTTATGGTATCCAATTTTTGTTACCTCTAATGATGAATTATATGTTACTGAGGATAATGAACCATTAAGCAATGATGACGAGATAGTAATGCCTATTAATCCTGAAGGAGAAGAACTTTCTTGGTATTGGGGTAAAGCTACATTTAATGAAAGTAAACATAATCTCATTGTTAAGCGGACGTCAAATGGTACACAGTTTTACAGAAAACAACGACCAGCACTAGGCGCAGATAATCCAACCAAGAAAGCTAAATCAGTGTTGTTTAAACCAGAGTACTCGTCCAGTACCGCAACTACAAAACTGAAAGATTTGCTAGGTGGAAAGTTGTTTGATTTTCCAAAACCTGTTCCATTTATTGTAGACTTAATTTCATTGGGTGCAAATAAAGATTCGATTGTTCTTGATTTCTTTAGTGGATCAGGTACGACTGCAGAAGCTGTTTTCAAAAAGAATATGTCTGATGATGGTAATAGAAAGTTTATCTTGGCTCAATTACCTGAGCAAATTCCTGAAGGTTCAAATGCCAAAAGAGCTGGTTACAACACAATCCCAGAACTGGCAATGGAGCGTATCAGCAAAGCGGGACAGCAAATTCTGAAGGAGCGTCCTAGCGAAATCGGCAAACTAGATATTGGTTTCAAAGTCTTTGAACTTGAAAAATCAAATCTCAAGAAGTGGAACACTGAACCTGAAGATTTGGTGACAATGCTTGGCTCAATTCAAGACAATCTTGAACCGGGGTCAACTGAAGATGATTTGGTTTATGAAATCATCTTGAAGCAAGGATTGGAACTGACGTTACCAATTGAAAAAATAATTGTGGGCGATGCCAATATTTACAAGATTGCATTTGGTTCGTTGTTCATCGTTTTAGGTGAAAATATTTCAAGTGACGCTGCTAAGAAAATTGTTGACTTTATCAAGGATGATCAACTTGAAAATGTGGCAGTAGTATTACAAGATACTGGCTTTGAAAATGACTGTGAGAAGTTGAATGCCATTGAAATTTTGAATGCTGGTGGTGTGGATTATAATGACATATTGTCGATTTAATAACTAAATTTGAGGGGATAACAGAGTGTGAAAAATTGGTTTAACACAGATGGTGATTGGTTTTTGTCAAAAAGAAAGTATTTATATAATGATCTGCTTTCTGAACAGTTTGTTAAAGTGCACGATGAGAAATTAAGTAAAAACTATTATGAGTTTATTCCTTCGGACTTTGATATTGCATTAGTCGAGGCAATAGCAACTAAAAAAAGTGAATATACAAATAATAACAATCAGTATGATGAGGGCCGAACTCTAGAAGAAAAGAAAAACAAACAATTTGAAGGTTGTTTGTCAGAATTAGCAGTAGCAAAATTTCTCGTGCAAATTTTTAACGAAACACCCAGTAATATTCATATTTATGATGCAGAACGAGCTGATTTTGAATACAGGGCTGGGGAAGAATATGATATTAAGGTCATTAAAAATAGCGTAGAAAAGAAATGTGAAGTTCGAAACTCATGGTCTTACAAGACTAACATTTCTGATTTTTGTGAAAAGTACGATATTTTGGGCACTTACACTCATGAGAGTAAAAAAACAGAAGAAATGTCGGATTTCTTTTTTAGACCAGTATTACAGCTAAATCAATTGAGTCGTGCAATTCCTAAAAATTCAATCGAACTAGTCAAGTCTAAAAAAGTAAAATTGTATATAGTGGCGGCTTGCGATAAGCAACAGATGATAGATAAAGGTACCTATAACCAATGGATGAGTAAAGGGCAAACAAAGTACTATACAACAAAAATTAACCTTTTAAATTCAGTTGATAGTTTTAAAGATTTATACAATAATTTGTTTGAACAATAAATTAAGGAGAAAATGGATGGAAAGTAAAAAATTACAATCTGTTAATCAATTTTCTGATGATGTAAGGGAAACAACGATTCAAAAATTACAAAACGTTTTGCCTGAGGTTTTTACAGAAGATGAAATGGTAGATTTTGATAAATTAAAGGAAATATTAACCGGAAAGTTGGATGCGAATATTGATAAATATAGCTTCACTTGGAATGGGAAAAAGAGGTCAATAAAGTTATCACAAGCTCCTACAGTGGCGACTTTAAAGCCTAATTCCAGTAAATCTAAAAAATTTGATGACAGTAACAATCTTTATATCGAAGGCGATAATTTGGAAGTATTGAAGATTCTTCAAAAATCATATTCGGATAAAATAAAACTTATATATGTGGATCCACCCTACAATACTGGCAAAGATTTTGTATATAGAGACAATTTTGAAGATTCCCGTGACAATTATTTAGAACAAACAGGTCAAGTTGACAGTGAAGGTAATTATTATTCTGTTAATCCAGAAACTAATGGTCGATATCATACTGATTGGTTAAATATGATGTATCCAAGGCTTAAATTAGCAAGGAATCTACTGACCGAAGATGGTGTTATTTTCATTTCGATTGATGATGCGGAGCAGGCTAACCTAAAGAAAATTGCAGATGAGATTTTTGGTGAAAAGAATTTCTTAGCTCAAGTAATCTGGGAAAGGGCTTATTCACCAGTCAACTTGAAGAAGAATTTTTCTGAAAGTCACGATTATATATTAGTGTATGGAAAAAATGCAAGTATCATTGAGTCTAATGGATTAAAACGCTCAGATGACGCAAATGATAGATACTCGAATCCAGATAATGACCCACGTGGTGATTGGAAATCCAGTGATTTATCTGTTGGACCAGCTATTGAAAAGAATATTTATGAAATTGTTACACCATCGGGGAGAAAGACAACACCACCAAGTGGCTACAGCTGGAGGCTTTCTAGAGAACGCTTTGATGAATATGTTTCTGATAATAGAATCTGGTTCGGTCCAAATGGGGACGCTGTTCCATCGATTAAACGCTTCTTATCGGAAGTAAAACAAACTATTGTGCCAATGACAATTTGGAAATATGAAGATGTTGGGCACTCCCAAAGTGCAAGTCAATATTTGAAACGTCTCTTTGATGACAAAGCATACTTTTCATATCCTAAACCAGTTCCGTTAATTCAACGAATTGTAGAATTGTATTCTAATCCGGATTCGATTGTCTTAGATTTCTTCAGTGGTTCGGCAACTACGGCAGAAGCTGTAATGAGAATGAACGTTGAAGATGGAGGAAACCGTCGATTTATTATGGTGCAGTTGCCAGAACAACTTTCAGAAAAAGATGTTGCTTTTAAGGATGGATATAAAACTATTCCAGAAATAGCCGAAGAACGCATCCGTCGCGCTGGTGACAAGATTATTGAAGAAAATCCACTTCTTGCAGACAAATTGGATATTGGATTCAAAGTATTTGAACTTTCTAAGTCGAATATCAAGAAATGGAATGCCGAACCAAAAGACTTGAATGAACAGTTTGAATTACTTGCCAATAATTTTGAAGAGGGTTCAAAACCAATCGATGTTGTTTACGAAATCATGCTGAAACAAGGTCTTGATTTGACTTACCCAATTAGTGTAACAAATGTGGGAGATGCAGTTGTTTATGATATCGCCTTTGGTGCAATGTTTGTAGTGCTTGGAGATAAGATTACGAGTGAAGTGGCTGGACATATTATGAAGCAAATTGTTGATGAAGAAGCTGAAAACTCAGTAGTTGTTTTACAGGATGAAAAATTCATCAATGATAGTGAGAAGTTAAATACAATTGAGCAGCTCAATGCAAGTGGTATCCAGTACAATGACATTTTAAGTATTTAAAGCAAAGGAGGTAAAGACTCTTGAAAATACAATTTGATACACTCGACTATCAAACAGATGCCATTAACAGTGCGGTGCGCGTGTTTGAAGGTCAGACAATTAAAGAATCAAATTTTACGATTACAAACGATGACCCGCAAGGAACTTTGTTTGCTAACGATGGTATCGGTGTTGGTAATCGTGTCATCATTAACGAAGAACAGATGCTAAAAAATGTTAATGAGACGCAAATTTTAAACGGTATCGTTCCTAGCGATAATTTGTTTGGAAATAACAAAGCTTTCCCACAGTTCAATATTGAGATGGAAACGGGTACAGGGAAGACCTTTGTTTATTTGAAAACAATTCTTGAGTTGAATAAGAAATATGGATTTATGAAATTCGTGATTGTAGTACCTAGTATTGCGATTAAGGAAGGGGTACTTAAATCCTTCGAGATTACAAAAGACTATTTCAAAAATCAATACAACGGTGTGGTTTATGATTTATTCATGTTTGATAGCAGCAAACTTGACCGTGTTCGTTCATTTGCATCGGCAAATACGATTGATATCATGGTTACGACCATTCAATCTTTCAACAGAGATACAAACGTCATGAACCGTGAAAATGACCAACTTTCTGGTGCACGACCAATTGACCTGATTGCTGAAACACGGCCGATAGTTATTATTGATGAACCACAGTCTGTTGATAATACTGACTTGGCTAAAGATGCTTTGAAGAGTTTAGATCCGTCAGCGGGCTTCCGTTATTCAGCGACTCACCGAGATAATACTTATCCGAAGATTTATCAACTTGGTGCGGTTGATGCTTACGACAATCAACTCGTTAAGCAGATTGAGGTAGCAGGCATCGAGATGGACGAAGATGGTAACCGTGCTCATTTGAAATTGATTGAAGTCAAAACTGGCAAGAATGGTATCTGTGCCAAGATTGAAGTTTATAAAAAGACACGTAATGATGCGGATAAAACGATTGTGAATTTCAAAGCTGGCGATGATATGTTCAGTAAAACCAAGTTGCAAGTATACGATGAGGTTGGTTTCATTCAGGATATTGATGCGACACCTGGTTTTGAGTCAGTTACATTTTCAGGTAATCCTGAAAAAATCACACTTGAGTCAGCTACATTAGAAGATGAAGCAATAAAACGTGCTCAGATTTCTAAGACGATTGAAGAACACTTGAACAAGGAGTTGAAGTTCAAACAATCGGGACAACGAATCAAGGTGTTGAGCTTATTCTTCTTGGACAAGGTTGAGAATTATCGTATTTATGACGAAGAAGGCAATCCAAGTCTTGGCCGTTACGCTCGTATTTTTGAGGAAGAATATGAACGCTTGATTCATTTGTCTAAGTACAAAGAGTTGAACGATGTTGACGTACCGGTTTCTGAAGTTCATGATGGTTATTTCTCAGCTGATAAAACTGGAAAGAAAAAAGGTCAGTTAAAGGATACAAATGGTGATACAGCTGCCGATGAATCAACATATGAGATGATTATGAAGAACAAGGAAGGCTTGTTAACTTTTTATGATGAAGAAAAGCATCATACCGCAAAGCCAAACAAGGTACGTTTCATTTTCTCTCACTCGGCATTAAAGGAAGGTTGGGACAACCCGAATGTCTTTCAGATTGCTACTTTGATTGAAACGAAAGATACAATCACTAAACGTCAGAAAATTGGTCGTGGCTTACGTATCGCCGTTAATGAAGATGGTGAACGCGTTCAAGGTTTTGCTGTAAACACTTTGACGGTAATGGCAAACGAAAGCTACAAAGACTTCGCTGAAGGCTTGCAAAAAGAATACGAAGAAGACGGTGTTATCTTCGGTGTGTTCAGTAAAGAAAGTTTTGCAACGATTATTACACATTATGATGAAGTCACGGAAGAAATGGAGATTCTTGGCAAAGAGAAATCTGCGCAATTGTTTAATTATCTTAAACAGGAAGAATTTATTAATTCATCTGGTCGTGCAACCGATAAGTTCAAGCAGGCAATTAAGGATGAAGAAATGGAAGTCCCAGAGGAGTTTGTGGCTATTGTTCCTGACATTCTGAAAGTTGCTAATTCTAAAGTTAAAAGTCTTGATATTAAGAATGTTAATGACAAGGTTGAAGTTAAAGTTGTGAAAGAGGCTTTGGCAGATGACTTCTTGGAACTTTGGAACAAAATCAAATATAAGACGACTTATAAGATTCATTTCGATTCAGACAAGTTGATTGAGCTTGCTGCAAAAGGAAATGAATCATTTGACGGAGTTGATTCCATCCAGACTCGCAAGGGGACCTACCTTTACAAGAAGGGGATGGTTGAGATGAGTCAAGCCGGTGTGAAGGCTGATGAATCTAGCGAAAGCAATGTTCGTGCAACAACGAGTGGTGCGTACAAATTGCCAGATATCATTACTTTCTTGCAAAATGAAACAAGTTTGACTCGCAAGACAATCGTCGCAATTTTGCAGTCAGTCAACAATCTGGATAGTTTTAAGAACAATCCATTGTCATATATGAATCAGGCTGCGAAGATTATCAATGCAATCAAGAACCAATTGATTGTAGATGGTATTGAATATACTCGTACAAATGATGAATATGAACAGACGCTGTTTAGCACTGAAACCTTGAATGCTTACATCGGTGAAAAAGGGAATTCGGTTAAAGTTGATGAAAGTAAACAAAAGACTGTTTATGACTATGTTGTAACTGATTCAAGCATTGAAAAGGATTTTGCTCGTAAGGCTGAAATGGATGAAAATGTTAAGTTCTACATTAAGCTGCCAGATTGGTTCAAGATTCGCACACCGCTTGGGCCTTACAATCCAGACTGGGCATTGCTGTATGAAGAAGATGATGAGCAACACTTATACTTCATCGTTGAAACGAAAGGTGATACAAGCTTTGAACAGTTACGTCCTCATGAACGGGCTAAGATTCTGGCTGGTGAAAAACACTTTAAAGCAGTTGATACAGATATTAAATTTAAACGAGTTTCTGATGAAGAGGAGATTCGTGGGTAATCTATATTTGAAATAAAAAAGGGAGAAGTAAATCAATGGTACAGAATGTTGTTTAGACAAAGTCAATAATCCCTCAAACATAGTATAGGAGATGCCTGTTATGGAAAGATTTAACGAGTTTTGTTGAGATTATTCTATTGTGGTCTATTGTTCAGCATTCTATCAGTCCGTTCTATATTTAAAATGGCTGACAATCTAGGTAGAATTGAAGATAAATACCATCAAGAGGAAAAGGTTGTAAAGAATCCTAATCCATCAAACTATGAGATTGTGGATAAAAATGATAAGGGAGACTTTCTAAAATTCACTGTTTGGGATTACAAAACTAATAAATGAATAGGTTACACTAAACTAGACAGAAATTATAAAGTGTTCTACACTAACACTAAGAAATGGAGCTAGAAAAAATCGTCGTCAGTTTAGTGACGCATTCAAGCAACAAATTGTTGATTTACATCATGCTGGAAAAAAACGTAGCGAGATTATCAAAGAATACGACCTAACCCCTTCAACCTTCGATAAGTGGATGAGACAATCCAGAACAACTGGCTCATTTAAAACGGTCGATAATCTGACAGATGAACAACGTGAATTGATGGAGCTGAGAAAGCGAAATAAGCAGCTTGAGATGGAGAATGATATCCTAAAGCAAGTGGCAGTGATTATGGCACGAAAAGACAAGTAATCACTGC
>JAUMZX010000016.1:10088-19367 GCA_030527905.1 Cardiobacteriaceae bacterium | reverse complement strand
CCCAGATATTGGGTGGTTCAGGGATGATGATGCAAGAAAATGAGCAGAAAACAGGCTCATTTGTGTTGAAAAATGAATAAATGGATGAGTTGGAGGGTTTTGCACAGGTCTCGGCTTATGTAGTTAACGGGAATAAGTCGCTGTTATCAAGAACTATTGGGTTCAAAGTAGTGAACTTATCGCATGTTTTTGTGAGCGGTTGATATGTGGCGTAAGAGGTTATGTCCTTGATAAAAACATCACGATGCCTACAAGTGATAAGCGGGATATTTCAGGATTGAAGGGTAGGCTTACCGTTTACGATACTAATGGTTTGCCCTGCATCGTAAGTTGTAAAAATGATAGGAGTGGTTAGGCTCGGAACTTTGTTCAGGATAGCAGATAAATCCACTTGCATGATCGCTTGTCCGGCCTGGACGTGTTCGCCTTCTTGGACAAGTGCAGTAAAGCCTTCGCCATTTAGTTTAACGGTATCAATTCCAATATGAATGAGAATTTCTAGACCATTATCCGCTTCAATGCCAATGGCGTGTCGTGTTGGGAATATGGTGACGATGGTACCGTTAATAGGCGAACGTACGTTTCCATTACTTGGCACGATAGCAAAGCAAGCGCCTAATGCGCCTGCGGCAAAGGCTGGGTCAGGGATGCCGGTAGCAGGGATAATTTCGCCATCTATCGGCATTACCCATTCGTCTGGAATCACAGGTAAAGCAGTTTGAGGCGTATTGTCTTGAGGCGCTACTGTCGTTATACCTTCGCGGTTGCTGTTATTTTTTTCTTTTTCAGCCGTGCTCGTATTGTGGTTTGTAGAGACAATATCGTTCCGTTCGGGATTATAGCGGCTACGCGACAGAATCAGTGTTAGGCTGAAGGTGGCGACAAAGGCGATGAGCATGCCAATGATATAGGGGGTGAGGTATTGGGCATCAATGGAGATAATTCCCGGGATGCCAGCCGCTCCGAGGGCAACTGCTCTGGTATGGTAGAAGGTGATGAAGGCTGCTGCACAGGCCGTTCCCAAGAGTGCAGCATAGAATGGGTAACGCAGGCGTAAGTTAACACCAAACATTGCAGGTTCGGTGATGCCAAGCACGGCAGAGATGCCTGATGCGGAAGCGACGGCTTTGAGTTTGTGATCACGGGTGCTTAGGAGTGCGGCAAAGGCAGCAGCTCCTTGTGAGATGTTGTTCATTGCGGCAATCGGGAAGATGAAGGTGCCGCCTGTTTTAGCGATGTCCGCAATTAGTTGGGTTTCCACCGGAATGAAGCTGTTGTGCATGCCGGTAATAACGATTGGCGCATAGAGTGCACCTAATACTGCGCCGCCTGCGATGCCAGCGGTGTTGTATAGCCACTGGATGGCATCGGTAAAGGCAATACCCGCATCACGCGTGAGCGGACCGATGACAGTAAAGGTGAGAAATGCGGTGATGAGTAGTGAGATGAGTGGGGTGAGTAGTAAATCAAGGCTGGCCGGAATAATGCGACGCAGATAGTTTTCCAGCTTAGCCAATATCCAGCTACAGACGAGGATGGGAAGAACGGTACCTTGGTAACCGACTTTAGCGATGTCGTAACCGAAGATGTTCCAGTATTGCAGGGTGCCATCGGTAGTAGCTTGGGCTAGGGCATAGTTGTTGGTGAGGTCGGTGTGCACCATAATCATGCCGAGCGCCGCACCTAAGAAGGGGTTACCGCCAAAGATGCGAACCGCAGAGAAACCGATGAGGATAGGCAGGAAAACAAACGGTGCGTTAGCGAAGGTATTAATCATCTCTGCCATTCCCGCCCATTGCGGATAGGCATCAATGAGGGATTGTCCGCTGAGAATGAGGTTTTTGGCGGTGAGGACGTTGTTTAATCCCATGAGTAAACCGCCAGCTACAATCGCTGGAATGATGGGGACAAAGATGTCCGACAGCATTTTGACGAAGCGTTGTAATAGGTTGCCTTTGGCAGCCCCTAAGTTTTTTGCTTCTTGTGTGCTGACTTGTTTGACGCCCGTGATTTCAAGGAGCGCTGCCGTGACTTTGTTGACAATGCCAGTGTCGAGGATGATTTGAAATTGTCCGGCGGTAAGAAAGTTTCCTTTGGCCAGTTCTATGCGGTATATTGCCGCTTTGTCAATTTTATTTTCGTCTTTCAGCACCATACGTAAACGGGTAGCGCAATGGGTAGCAGCACTGATGTTATCGGCGCCGCCTACGGCAGTGATGATGGCTTCGGCAGTTTGATGGTATTCGTTCATAGTTATTGTTCCTGATGAAAGGCGTTGAGGCGGTCGCGGTCTGGCATGCTGTTGATAGCCCCACGTTTTAAGGTGGTAATAGCACCAACGGCAGCGGCATGGCGCAGTAAGGTATGGATGTCCGTATCGCTCCAGTCGCTACGGGTAAGGATGCCGCGTTGCTGTGCTTCGGCAAGTAGTCCGCCAATAAAGGCGTCTCCTGCTCCTGTAGCATCTAATGCGGCAACGTTGTAGGCATCAACATGCGCGCGTTTGCCATTTTTATCGTAAAGGCTGGCGCCATTGGCCCCGCAGGTATAGATAATGTAGCGCGTATTTTGTCGAAAGAGTGCGGCTATCGCTTGTGCTGTATTTTCTATTGGATGGCCACAAACAAAGGGCAGTTCGTCGTCAGATATTTTCACGATGTCAGCGTAGGGCAGAAATTCGTGAATGGCCGTGTATAAATCAGCAGGGTTTTTCCATAGCGGTAAACGAACATTGATGTCAAAGGAGATGGTTGCGCCAGCCTGACGGAAGCGTTCAATGGCGACAAGGTGCGCTTCCCGCATGGGGCTCGGTGTAAGGGACACGGAGCAATAATGCAAGATGTCTTGCGGCGTTGGGTTGAGAGCGTTTAGATTTTCCGGGGCATAAAGCATATCCGCTGACGGATCTCGATAGAACGAAAATTCACGTTCGCCATTGTCGTATAAGGTAACGAAAGCAAGAGCCGTTTTGGCGGCTTGTGTACGTTTTAAGTGTTCGGTGCTAACGCCAGCGCTTTGTGCGGTTTCAGCAATAAGCTCGCCGAAACTGTCAGTACCAACTTGGCTCAAAATGTAACTTTTTCCTCCCAATTTGGCGAAAGCCGCGACAACATTGAGCGGTGCACCGCCCACGGCAGGTGTGTAGCGCATGTCATCCGCAGGTTTTCCGCTACGGCTGGGCACGAAGTCAATCAGGGCTTCACCGAGAGCATAAAGTGCCATACGTCCTCCTTCTTTTTTAGGTAAGCGGGTAGATCGTGACAATAGCGTCAGGAGCAGTGGCAATATCTAATCCCGTGGCGTTTTCTTGTGGATAGATATTGCCTGTCATGACTGCTTCGCCATCATTTATAAAAATTTCCAGAGAACAGGTATCGGAGTAAAGCTGTAATGTGTGCAATTCGCCTATTGCCAGGCGACGAATATGACCGCCTTTGCCGGAGATTTCTTTTTCCGGTTCAGGCAATGCGCCGCTATGGCTACGATCAAAGATTATAGCTTCGCCGTTGTAAGTGATTCGGGTGTACTCTTTATCAGAAGCCCGTAAGGTAAGAATAAAGGGATGGTTACTTGGATTTTGCAGGATGAGTTCATAGTGAACGCCGTCGTGTGCGCCATTACCTCGATGTTGCTTGAGCGCGGGTAAGGGACGTTGACGTAGTCTGTCATTCTCAATACTTAGGATGCGTGGCAACGTGAGGCAATGTGCCCAACCGTCTTTGGCGCTGGGGCAGCTTGTATCGGGTAGTCCCATCCACCCGATAAGGAGTCGCTCACTATTGGCGCCAAGGCAGGTTTGAGGTGCATAAAAATCAAAGCCATGATCCAATTCGTGGAAACCATGATGTTGGAAATGGTAGGTGCTTTTATCGAAGTGGCCAATAAAGTAACCCGATTGGTAAATGTTACGGTAGCTATCGCCATCTGCGGGCAGTCCCTGTGGACAACAGAGAAAGACATCATGTTCCGCGAGGGCAAAATAATCAGGGCATTCCCACATATAACCAAAATCCTGCAGACCAAAATCTATTTCGCCATGTAAACGCCAGTGTTGTGTATCCTGAGAAGTAAGATAAAGCGCCGTACCCGTTTGATCATGGCGTTGAGCGCCAAGAACGATACCGTAAGTGCCATCCGCTTCACGCCAGATTTTGGGATCACGCACATGCTCGGTATAGCCTGCTAGCGCACCTTTAAGAAAAGGTTCGCTTTTATGCAATCGGTTATGATTATCCATATGAGCAATCATTTGATAGGGAATGCGTGTCCAATCAGCGGTGCGGTGATTGCCTGTGTAGGCAATGAGTAGCTGATTATCGTCAGATAGCGCACTACCAGAATAGGCGCCGTGGCTATCCCATTCACTATCTGGCGCTATGCCGCTGCCATGATTGTGGAATTGGATAAGATCAGGGCTGGTTAAGTGATACCAATATTTCAGACCATGTACAGGTCCAAGAGGAAACCATTGATAGAAAAGGTGATAAGTGTTTTGGTGATAACAGAAACCGTTTGGGTCGTTAAGTAAGCCGGCTGGAGGTTGAATATGAAATCGCTGTCGCCATATGCTAGCAGCAACCTGCTCGCATAATGTTTCATAACGGGCTTGAGTAATGCTATTGAGTGCTGTGTAGCGTTCGTCGCGGCTCCAGTTCATAGTACTTCCTCATTTGTGGTGCCCTTCGATTATGCCATAATTATAGTTATTTTTTTATTTTCTTAGCGGTGTTTCGGTGACAGTAGGCGTAAATCATTAATGCGCCCATACGACAATGTTCTTCCAGATTGTTAAGTAAACGGCGATTTTCTTCGCTGTCTTCTAGGCTGTAATCAAGTTTGCCGATTTCTTCCAAATCATGTAGAAAATTTTCGCAATCTTCATCCAGTTTTGGCTGGCTCCAACGTATAGCTACTAGAAAACCTTGTACCCATGCGGTTAATGCTTCTGCACGTGCGCTTAGGGGACTTTCTTCCGGTAAAAGAAGCTGATAAATAAGGTCGTCGGCAGATAAGGACGTTTCTATTTGTTGAGAAAGTCGCGTAAAAGCTTGTTGGGCAATATCATCAATTTCGCCGGCTGCAAATAAAATTTGCGGCCATTCCGCGCCTCTACCGCAAGCGGTGAGTGCACTCAAAATCCCTTGCGCCTCGCTAGCCGTAAACCACCATTCACGGGTAGTAATGAGATCTGCGAGCGCATCATGGCGGGGTTGTGTGGTCATGGTTTTGTCCTTATGAATCAAAGATGGTAGTATAAATGAATCCGTGGTAATGGCTGATGCGTTTTGTGGTGCCGTTACCGTTTTTTGAGCCTAAGGCAGGAATGTGCATGAAGCCAGTTCAGGAACGTTTACATATAGACGAATTAAAACGTGTTGAAAAGCAGACCAATATTTTGCTCAAGGCATGGCGCGCGCTGAATAAAGCGCATCGTCAGTTGCAGGATGATTATGACAAGCTCAACATCCGTCACAATTTGGTGGTGCAAGAGCATCAGGATACATTGGCGCGTCGCGCCGAAGAATATCGGGTAGCGTTAGAGAATGCTGATGCGCGCTGGCGCAGTCGGTATGATGAAGATAAAGCAGCATGGGCGGCTGAGAAAGAAGCTTTGATTACCGCTAATGCGCAGGCATTACAAGCGCAAGCAGAAGAAAATCAGCGCTCTTATGATGCGCTACAAGCAGAATTGGATCAGGCTAATCAACGCAAACAGGCAATGATTGACCGCATTCGTGGGGTGGGTGAGGTATGAGTAAACAGAAAATGAAAGTAACGTTGCAGATTCTGGAAAATACTTATCCGCTCATGTGTGAGCCGCATGAACGCAATTTATTAATTGAAGCGGCAGAGCAATTGAATGCGACATTACTTGATATGCGGCGTGATAATCCTAAAGTGCCACTAGAGCGTTTGGTAATTCTCGGCGCTTTACAGATGGCTTATGACTTACTCCAAGAACGGCAGACTATTGCGCGTGAGGTTACGATGGTCAATCAAGTTAGCGAACGATTAATTAAGGAACTTGATCAGGCGATTGATGAAGAAAATTTGAGTGAGATCTAATTGAAGTAACGCTATTTCGTATTTTTCTATCCCCGCCGTGTGCGGGGATATTTTTATTCGCTGCTGTTTTTATTATATGTGGATAAACTCAATGCCTGATAGTTTGTTTTGCTGAAAGAAAACTATATGAATCTTGCAAACTTATTTTTTAAAACAGTTAAACTAAAGTAATGCCCTCTTTTAGCTACGCTGCTATATAGCGCTAATCGTATAACGTTGAACCTATTATGGTAGAGGGGTAAGTTTTGTGCGCTCATGAATGAACGCAAAAGATAAACCACTAGCACCATGAATACGATAATTTTACGGGTGGCATAAACAGATTATGTTTTATAATTGTGTAAATCTGTTGTGTCAATGGAGATTTTGTGATGAAACTTAAGATTTTGTCGGTGGCTTTTAGCGGATTATTGGTGATGGCGACGCAAGCAGCAGATACTGCTGAGAAAGCAACAAATGAGGCGGCATATCAAAAGAAGTTGGAAACGGTTTTTCAGGGTGAAACGTTGGATAGGAATGTGCAGGTATATGCAAAAGCAAATAGGGTTCAATGGAATCGTGAGAAAGCAGCCGGTGGTTCAGGCGTTTTATCAGGTGATTTTGCTTATACGCGTAGAGTCACGGACTCAAGCGATGCGTTTCGTGAAATTGGTTGGTTAACATTACCTCCAGGCGCATCTATTGGTTTGCATAAACATGTAGATAACGAGGATGTATATATTATTGTGTCCGGAACGGGCGTGTTTACGGATAGTAGTGGTAAAGAAACCGTTGTCAATGCAGGAGATATTACGATTGCACGTCCCGGACAGAGTCATGCGTTAAAAAATAATGGCAGCGAACCGCTTATATTCCTTGATTTGATTGCGCAAACAGCTTCGTCACAGGCTGAAGATAAGTCTAAGTAATTGTCATCTAATGTGTACGGAAAGGTAACAGGACTTTAAAAGCCCTGTGTATGCAACCAAGTAGCAATGTCATGGATTTGAGGCGGACAAACCTGATGTTGCATGGGATAGTCTTTCCATTCTGCGGCATAGCCTTTGTGCTTAAGTAATTCGTAGCTTATTTTCCCGAGGGTATAGGGTACGACAGGGTCTTGAGTACCATGCATTTGTAAAATAGGTGGACAATGTTCGCAGTTAGCGGGGGGCGTGTTATCTCGATCTACAAGGTAGGTTGATAAGGCGAGAATGCCAGCACAATTATGCCGTAATCCTAGGTAGAGCGCTAACGCGCCTCCTTGTGAAAAGCCCGCATAGAGTAAATTTTCTTGAGCAATACCGAGTGCATATTCTTCTTTAGCAATGTCGAGTATTTGTGCTGCGCTTTCTTTGATACCGGTGATATCTTCGTCACGTTGTTCAAAGCTGAAATCAGTAATGTCATACCATGCGCGCATGCGGTAGCCTTGATTGACTGTGATAGCGCGAATAGGTGCATGCGGGAAGATGATACGAGTTGTTGCTCTTAAATTCAGGAGCGTAACGATGGGAGAGAAGTCGTTACCATCAGCGCCTAAACCGTGTAACCAGATAATGCTGTGTGTAGCGTTTTTTTCTGCGGGTAGCGTGATTCGTTCTAGTCGTTGTGTCATAATTCTATGCTCTTTTTTCTATAGGATTAGGTATCTTGATAATGAGGATTTTTCCATTGTGTATTGTAGCGTTTTTACTGGTTGGTTGTGGGCAGAAAGGTCCTCTATATTTGCCAGAACAAACCGCAAACGAAGAGGTGCAGCATGGCTGATTTTCTTTCTTATATAAATGCACAAGGGCTTGTTGATGGTGTGGCGTTGTCAGATTTGGCGGCGCAATTTGGTACACCATTGTATGTGTATAGTGCTGAAGCCATTCGTGCGCGTTATCGCAGCTATCATGCTCATGGTCTGCATGATGAAGTGGTGGTGCATTATGCAGTTAAAGCAAATAGTAATTTGGCAATTCTGCGGCTGTTGGCAGCAGAAGGCGCGGGGTTTGATATTGTTTCTGTAGGGGAATTGGAACGCGTACTATGTGCAGGAGGCATGCCGGAAAGCACCGTGTTTTCTGGTGTGGCTAAAACAGATGCTGAGTTGCAGCGCGCGCTTGATGTGGGTATTGGTTGTTTTAATGTTGAGTCACCTGAAGAACTGCAACGCTTGGCTGCGCTTGCCGCTGCTTCTGGCAAGGTGGCTCCATTTGCGTTACGGGTGAATCCTAATGTGGATGCGCAAACACATCCGTATATTTCTACAGGGATGCGGCAGAATAAATTTGGTGTAACCATGGAAGTGGCGCCACAGTTGTATCGTTGGGCTGCGACGCAGCCATCTTTACGTATTATGGGTATCGGATGCCATATTGGTTCGCAGATTTTAACGTTGGCGCCATTTTTAGAGGCCGCAGATTCGATATTCTCATTGGCTGACACACTGCTTAGTGAGGGTATAACGATTGAGCATATTGATATGGGCGGTGGCCTGGCTGTTGCGACAGCAGAGACGCCAAAAGCACCTGAACCAGCAGCGTTGGTACAGGCATTGCTACAGAAGTTAGCTGGTCGCCCTTATCAGTTGCATCTTCAACCGGGGCGTTCTTTGGTCGGTAATGCAGGTATTTTATTGACGCAAGTGGTTTTTGTGAAAGAACAGGCAGAACGGCAATTTCTTATGTTAGATGCCGCTATGAATGATTATATTCGTCCAGCACTTTATCAGGTACGCCCTACAATGCTGAATCTTAATCGTCCGTATGATGGGCATTCGATGATGGATGTCGTGGGACCTGTCTGCGAGAGCGGCGATACGTTTGCACGCGAGTACCCGATTGTGGGGCAGCGTGGTGATTTGATAGCCTTTACCGGTGTTGGTGCGTATGGTTTTGCTATGAGCAGTCATTACAATACGCGTCCGCGCGCCGCCGAGGTATTGATTGATAACGGTACAGCTCGTTTGATTCGCCGTCGCGAAACACTGACGGAATTGTGGGCGCAGGAAATGGATATTTAATTAGGTCGTATAACTATAAGATAGAGAGGTTCGATGGGGGGGCAAACGCTTTACGATAAGATTTGGCAGTCGCACGCTGTACGTGAATCGGACGGTCAGGTACTGCTGTATATTGATCGTCATTTGGTTCATGAGGTTACGTCGCCTCAACCGTTTGATGGTTTGAGAATGGCTGCACGCAAACCATGGCGCACAGCTTCTATTCAAGCTGTTCCTGATCATAA
>JAUMZX010000016.1:0-10078 GCA_030527905.1 Cardiobacteriaceae bacterium | reverse complement strand
TCATAATGTGCCTACGTTGCATCCAGAAGCAGAAATTGCCGATGTGGTTTCTCGTAATCAGATCGAAGCATTAGAAAAGAATTGTGCCGAGTTTGGTGTGCGCCTTTTTGGACGTTTAGATAAAAGACAAGGGATTGTTCATGTTATTGGCCCAGAACAAGGTTTAACGCTTCCCGGCATGACGATTGTCTGCGGTGATTCTCACACATCAACGCATGGCGCATTTGCTGCACTCGCTTTTGGCATTGGAACGAGCGAGGTTGAGCATGTACTGGCAACGCAATGTCTGCCACAAAAGAAAACGAAAACCATGCGTATCACCATTGATGGCGCATTACGTCCGGGGGTATATGCTAAGGATATGATGCTTGCAGTCATCCGAACAATTGGTACGGCAGGTGGCACTGGTTATACGTTGGAATTCGCTGGAAGTGCTATACGGAATCTGAGCATGGAAGGGCGAATGACTATGTGTAATATGTCCATTGAAGCTGGAGCGCGTGCCGGATTGATTGCGGTAGATGATAAGACAATTGACTATTTACGTAATCGGCCATCTTCACCTAAAGACGCTCTATGGGAGCAAGCAGAGCGTTACTGGCGTACTTTACAAAGCGATGAGGATGCTGTGTTTGATGAAGAGGTGCTGTTAGACGCGACTATGATTGCGCCACAAGTGAGTTGGGGTACCTCACCTGAAATGGTGATTGATGTGGGTGGAATAGTGCCCTATTTATATGAAGCACGCGATGATAATCAGCGTAATGCCTATGCTCGTGCTTTAGAGTATATGGGATTGCATGAAGGACAACCAATTAATGATATACCTTTAGATGCCATATTTATCGGATCTTGCACGAATGCCCGCATTGAAGATTTACGTATTGCTGCAAATGTACTTAAAGGAAAACATATCGCGACCAATATCGAAACGGCGTTAGTAGTCCCTGGTTCTGGTTTGGTCAAACAGCAGGCAGAAAAAGAAGGGTTAGATCGTGTTTTTATAGATGCGGGCTTTGAATGGCGCTCACCAGGTTGCTCAATGTGCTTGGGAATGAACACCGATCGTTTGACGGCCGGTAAACGTTGCGCTTCTACTTCAAATCGTAATTTTGAAGGACGGCAAGGGCAAGGCGCACGTACGCATTTGGTTAGTCCTGCTATGGCTGCCGCCGCCGCGGTTGCTGGACATTTTGTTGATATAAGAGAAATTCTTACATGAAAGCTTTTACAATCGAAAGTGGCGTACTTGCACCACTTTATCGTAGTAATATTGATACAGATGCTATTTTGCCAAAACAATATCTGAAATTAATCAGTAAAACTGGATTTGGTCAATATCTTTTTGATGATTGGCGGTATTTGCCAGATCGTACGCCTGATCCTGCATTTATCCTCAATGAAACACGCTATCAAGGTGCAAAGTTTCTTTTAGCTGGAGAAAATTTTGGTTGCGGATCTTCACGAGAACATGCCGTTTGGGCATTGGATGAATATGGCTTTCGTGCGGTTATTGCACCATCATTTGGCGATATCTTTTATAGCAATTGTTTCAAGAATGGTGTCCTGCCAGCACGAGTGAGCGCGGAAGATGCCGAAGCATTGTATGCAGCAACGCAAGCGGTAGAAACAATAGACATCCGTGTTGATTTAGATGCGCAGACTATCGTATGTGGAGAGAAAAGCTATTCTTTCAGTGTAGATGGGTTTCGTAAACACGCGCTATATTATGGTCTGGATGATATTGGACAGACATTACAACATGCTGATGAAATTCGTGCCTTTGAAGCGCAACATCAACAAAAATTTCCTTGGCTCTTTCAATAAATATTAGGGTGCGACGATGAAAAAAATTCTCTTACTTCCTGGAGACGGTATCGGTCCAGAAATCATGGCAGAAGCTGAAAAAGTTTTATCTCTTTTGCAAGCGCATGCTGGGTTAGAAATAATCATAGAGCGGGGATTACTTGGTGGATGCGCTGTGGATGCAACAGGCGAACCTTATCCAGAAGAGACACGGCGCCAAGCGAAAATGGCTGATGCTATTTTACTCGCATCGGTTGGTGGTCCCAAATGGGATACGCTACCGCGGCAGCAAAGACCAGAAACGGGATTATTAGCTATTCGAGCAGATCTTGAACTATTCGCTAATTTACGACCTGCTCAAGTCATGGATTCTTTAGTATCGCGTTCTGCATTGAAAGCAGAACTAGTGAGTGGATTGGATATCCTCATTGTGCGTGAACTGACCGGCGGTATATATTTTGGTCAACCTCGTGGTTTGGGAGAAAATGCTCAAGGAGAACGTGAAGGCTACAATACCCTCCGTTATAGCGAAAGCGAGGTGAGACGAATTGCCAAAATTGCTTTTGATGCAGCGATGCAGAGACAAAAACGTCTATGTTCCATTGATAAGATGAACGTATTGGAAAGCTCACAACTATGGCGTGAAATTGTTCAAGAAATGGCTGCAGAATATCCAGAAGTCGTACTGACCCATATGTTGATTGATAATGCTGCAATGCAACTTGTTCGTGATCCTCAGCAGTTTGATGTAATCGTTACTGGTAATCTTTTTGGTGATATTCTGTCAGATGAAGCCTCGATGTTGACAGGTTCTATTGGCTTATTACCATCAGCATCTCTGCGTAGTGATGGCGTCGGTTTATTTGAACCTATACATGGCTCAGCTCCCGATATTGCAGGAAAAAATATCGCAAATCCTTATGCAATGATTCTTTCTGTTGCAATGATGCTACGTTACACATTGAATGAGGTATATTTAGCACAAATAATTGAAGATAGCGTCAAAATTTGTATAAAAGAAGGTATCTGTAGCGCTGATATTGTTGCACAAGGGCAACAGATCTATCGAACAAATGAAATCGGAGATGCTGTTTGTCGAACTATGATGAAAATGTTAAAAGAAAATTTTTAAAAGATTACTTGCATGTATAAAGACTACTGCTATAATTTGTAGTGTTGTTTTTATGATACCGCCGTAGTATCTATACGGCCGAAGGAGCACAATATGAACAGGAATCAAACGCCTGCGCGTTTGCGCCATACCGTTGCACTGGCAGTGGGCTTAGGATGTAGCAGCGCTGCCGTCTCTGTTGGATTAGGACCAATACAAGTTAATTCAAGCCTTGGGCAACCGATGAGTGCGACAATCCGTGTTGACGGATTAAATGCAGCAGCAGCTAAAGGCGCAACCGTTCAGCTAGCTAGTGCAGCCGCATATCGTGCTCGTGGTATTGAATTATTGCCAAGTCATCAGAAATTGCATTTCACATTAGTCCCGTCAGGTAAAGGGTATGTTATTCGGGTTACCAGCTCGAGCAGTATCCGTGAACCGTTTGTGAATTTCTTACTCACGATTACGAGCAACGGAAGTACGATTACACGTGAATATGCGGCTTTTTTCAATCCAGATCCGTTGATGGAGGCTGAAGGTGGTACGCAAGCTCTTGCCGTAGTTGAACAAGATCGTGCTAAAGGTAAAAGCGTAGATGTGCCGATTGCAAAAAAGAAAGAGAAAGTTGCTAAGGAGTTAAAAGAGAAGGAAATACTTTCTGCTGCTACGTCTGAGCGTGAAGTTGCTACTAGAGATGCCAAAAACAATAAAAATAAAAAAATTAAGGAAACACGTGTTGCTGAACGCAAACAACCCACGCCTTTACGTGCGGCGAACCCCGATGCTGAAGGTTGGGGGGGGCATGGCTTAGCGACTGGAACACGGCAAAGTGCGCCTGTAACTGCTGATAATGGCGAAGGCGGATATTCTCGTTATTCAAGTCAAGTGAAGCCAGGAAGTATTGCTATTGGCAGTGCTTATGGCCCTGTTAAAGCCAATGAGACACTGTTTTCTATAGCTAATGCTGCTCGTCCATCAGAATCTGTTTCTATCCAACAAATGATGCGAGCAATTTACAACGCTAACCGCAAGTCTTTCGCCCATAACAATATGGGCAACCTAATGGTAGGTAGTACTTTACTTATTCCAGAGCCTGGTGCTGCAACTATGCCGCCTACTGCCACTCCTCCTATTGCTACAGGAGATCAACTGGCAGACAACGGTAACGCAAAAACGAAAAAAACATCTACAAAAAATAATAAAAATACCTCGGCTAAAGCAGCAACTATCTTGGCGGATAATGACAAGAAAAACGACTCGGTTTCTACAAATCAACTAGCTACAAATGAAGAGGCGAATGGGAAAGAACCATTACCGAATAAAGATGTTGCTGCTGTAACGGCGACAGAAATGGCTCAAGCGGAAACGCCTTCAACTGCAAATAATCTAGCTCCATTAGATGGAAATGCTCTAACATTAGATAAAGCAGATTCCTTGTTGGCAAATAATACGAGTGAAGTAGAACAAACAGATAAAGTTGTGACAGAAGTAAAACCTGAAGCATCTTCTGTTGTAACAACTGAAACAGTTGCTAATGAGACGCCAGTTGTTGCTTCTGCTACTACGCAAGTAGCACAGAATGAGCCGGAAACTGCACCGACACCATTACCAGAGATGAAATCGGAACCAGTAGTTGCAGTTGCTCATGAAGACCGAGTATCAACAGGTTTGCCGCTTCCATTATTGGCAGCTGCTGGCACTGGTGTGTTGGCTTTGGGCGGAGCTACAGCCTTTATTCTTGCAAAACGTAAACGCAGAGAAGATGATTCTATGGATGAGTTTTCGCAAGAAGAAATTAATCGCATGGTATCTGAAATGGAAAGCCAAGGCGGCAATAAGGTTAATGATGATTTAAGTGCAGTAAAAGCTACTACAGCACCGGCTAGTGCAGATATTGAAGGATTAGAACGATTAAATGCACAGTTGGCAGAATTAGAAGAACTGAATAATCAATTTTCAGGATTACCAAAGTATCGTGATGAAGATGATTCTCATGAACCTCATTCAGCAGAAGAACTGCCAGATGATTTCTTTAAAGATCTTGATCTACCTACAGAAGAAACAGATGTAGCTAAGAATGAATTACAAACTCCAGTATCATCTGTTAATGAGCATGCTAAAGACGAAGCAGAAGATGATTTAGATTTCTTCAGTGATCTGGAAGAATTTGCAAAAGAACCGTCTTCTGAAAAAGTGGATGCAAATTCGCTGGCAGATGATGATTTTGATTTCTTTAGTATGGAAGATAATGAATCTGAAGCAGAAGCTAAAGTTGTTCCTGTAAATGAACCCAAGAATAAAGAAATGACTGCTGTTCAGTCAGAAGAAGGTGACGATTTTGACTTTATTTCTTTTGTAGAGGAATCTCCTGCTGAGCATGAAAAATCTGCTGTTGATGATGTTAAGAATACAGCAGACAATGAAATAGATGATTTAGATTTTCTCTCTTTATCTGATGATGATAGTGTTTCTCCTGCTCCTGAGCATTTGGAATCAATTAATCCAGCAATGGAGATATCCGATACTGAAGCTGATGATTTAGATTTCTTTGCTTCTGATACTGAATCAGAAGATGAAAATCTTCAAATGGAAGCAACTAGAGTCGTCCATACAGCCATTAGTGAGCCAGTTGTTGTTGCAGTAGAAAAAGAGGATGATAATGCTTTAGATTTCTTTACGTTAGAAGATGAACCTAAAGCCGAACCAGCAACATCTATTGCAGCAACTGTTGAAGATGAATCAGATGTGCTTGATTTCTTTAGTGATGATTTTGCTATCACTGAAAATAAATCAGATATAGATGAGGGTATTACTGTAGAATCCGCAGGAACGGTAAAAACAACCGCTTTACCACAAGAAATTGATAATTTCTTTGCTAAAGACGATAAGCCAATAGTGGATCATGTTATAGCGCAGAAAACGTCAAGCGTACAACCGCAGCCATCATCAGTAGATGTTGAAGCAATGGAAATTAATTTGGATATGGCGACTTCTTTCATTGTGATGGGAAAAGCAGAAAAAGCGCGTTCTTGGCTAGATGAAGTATTGGAATCAGGAAGCGAATCACAGAAAATCCGCGCTAGAAACATGTTGGAACAATTGGAAAAAGTCTGAGATATTAGTATGATTAGGCGTTATGCCGTCGGACTTGAGTACGATGGTACGCATTATGCGGGCTGGCAGCGCCAGCTCTTTTTTGCGGCTACAATTCAAGAACAGGTTGATTGCGCATTGTCACGTGTTGCAGCCGCGGAGATCGCTAGTATTTGTGCGGGACGTACAGATGCGGGCGTGCATGCGACAATGCAAGTAATCCATTTTGATACCGATGCGCAGCGTAGCGATTTTGCATGGTTGGCGGGAACAAATCGTTATCTTCCCTCTGATATTCGTTTACAGTGGATTTCTATGGTTGATGAACATTTTCATGCAAGATATAGTGCGAGAGCACGTCAATACCGTTATCTTATTCGACATCGCTCTCAACCCTCTGCTTTATGGGCAAAACGGTGCTATTGGCACCGGAAATCATTAGACAGTAATATTATGCATGCGGCGGCCCAAGTCTTGGTCGGCGAACATGATTTTAGTGCTTTTCGTGCAGCGGAATGTCAAGCGAAAACAGCTTGGCGTTGTATTCACCGTATTGATGTGCGAGAACGTCATGGTTGGATTGCGGTGGATATTAGCGGTAATGCATTCCTACATCATATGGTGCGTAATATCGTTGGCACACTATTAGCAGTAGGTGATAAACGTTATCCGCCTGAGTGGGTGGAATCTGTCTTGCATAGTCGTAATCGTTGCATGGCAGGTGTTACTGCACCAGCTCAAGGGCTATATCTTTGTGGTGTGACATATCCACCTGAATTTTTGCTGCCACACAATTCATCTGCATGGATTCCTGATGTTTTTATCTAAACTTTTACCGCTTGCTAACGCAGATATTATTCGTCAATTGGATCAGTTAACTTGCGAACGTCAAGGAATTTCTTCGCTTGAACTGATGGAGCGAGCAGCAGGTAGGTGTACGGAAAAATTGCTGGAATTGTATCCGCATAATAAATTTTGGACGATTATTGCTGGTTGTGGCAATAATGGTGGTGACGGCTTGGTGATTGCGCGTCAGTTATTTATGCGCGGTCATGAAGTGCGCGTGTATCGTTCCCATCAACAGTGCTGTAGCAATGATCATCTCACCAATGCGAAACGTTTGGAGCGATTGCTACCGACTGATGATGTTGAGTCCTTTAGCGCACCTTCGTACGGAGTATTAATAGATGCGTTATTTGGAGTAGGGCTTAGTCGTGAGCTAGAAGCTCCGTATGCAGATTGGGTTGAGGTGATAAATCGTAGCGAAGCGCCGATTGTTTCGATAGATATGCCATCTGGAATGACCGCTGATTTTTCTTTGAAGATGGACGCGCCTATCGTATGTGCGACACATACACTATGCCTAGGTGCAATGAAACCCTCTCTGCTTTGGCAGGAGTATGAGACACAAGTTGGAACTTTACACTTCTTACCGATTGGACTAGATGTTACAGCAACAGCCGAAGTAAGCACATCCGTTCGTTGGTTAGATGCCACTTGGATAAGCGAACAATATCGGCTAAGACGTCGCTTTGCGCATAAAGGCGAAGCAGGTCGTTTATTGATGATTGCAGGGAGTCGTGGTATGACGGGCGCTGCTGTCTTGGCAGCACAAGCGGCATTACATAGCGGTTGTGGGCTACTTACCGCGCATTTGCCAACCGATTGTTTATCTTCTTTTCATGCACGCGTTGTCGAGGCGATGAGTGATCCTGATACGCACGCTGCTTATAATACTGATCTTGCGCACGAGTCGTCCGCAGATGCGCTATTACTCGGCTGTGGTTTAGGAACGCAGCCAGAAACCGCGGCTTTGTTACATTCTGTCATAACACGTTATAGCGATAAAGCTATGGTCTGGGATGCTGATGCACTCAACCTGTTATCTCAAGATAGTGAGATGCAGAAAAATTTGCCGCCACATAGTGTACTTACACCCCATCCAGGCGAATTTGCACGACTCTATGGCCATCCATTACAGCATGATAGTGAGCGCATTACTGCGGCCCAATCGCTTGCACAGCGGTTACGAACGGTAGTGGTGCTGAAGGGAAAATACAGTGTGATAGCGGATGCTAATGGTAATACTGTTATTAATCCAACGGGTAATGCAGGAATGGCAAAAGGCGGGAGTGGTGACGTTCTGGCTGGAATGATTGCCGCATTACTGGCGCAGGGATATGCACCGTTTATTGCAGCAGCAATGAGCACTTATTTACATGGACTCGCAGGCGATATTGCGCTGGCGGGAAGCAGCGTAAATAGTTTGATTGCGCAAGATATTATTGCTGCCATTCCTAAGGCTTTCATGACAACTTTTTCTTACCTTTGACGTGCGCCTCACTAACGAGTAATGTTGTTGCTTTCGACAAGACAGGAGCAAATCATGAGCGTAATTCATTATCCTATGCAAGGCGAAAAAATCCGCTATGACGGTGGAAAATGGTACATATCGGATAAACCGTGGATTGGGTATGTAAAAGGGGATGGTATTGGTGCAGAAATTATGCAGGCCTCGATGGCTGTTTGGGATGCTGCCGTATCCGTTGCCTATAAAAATAAACGCGCGATTCAGTGGTGTGCGTTGCCGATGGGAGAAGATGCGGCTGCACAATTTCATGGCGATTATTTTCCGCAGGAAACGCGTGATGCACTACGAGAACTCCGTATTGCTATTAAAGGACCGATGACAACGCCTATAGGCGGAGGATTTCGTTCACTTAATGTGAGTTTGCGACAGATGCTCGACCTTTATGCTTGCGTGAGGCCAGTTCGCTATTACAAAGGTGTACCTTCTCCTATGCGTAATCCCGAGGCATTGGATGTTGTGATTTTTCGTGAGAACACTGAAGACGTTTATTCCGGTATCGAATTCGCTGCGGGAACAGAAGAAAATAAAAAGCTGGCCGATTTTCTGCGTCGGGAATATCAAGCTGAATTCTTTACTGATGCAGCGCTTGGTATCAAACCCGTTTCCGAGTATGCCAGCAAGAGATTAATTAGGATGGCGATTGAATATGCCATTGAGCACAAGAGAAATAGTGTTACGCTCGTGCACAAAGGAAACATTATGAAATATACGGAAGGTGCTTTTTGTCGCTGGGGATATGAAGTTGCGCGTGAGCATTTTCCAGAAGAAACCATCAGTGAAAGTGACGTACAAACGCTGCATGCTGGAGTCGTACCTACAGGGAAAATTGTAATCAAAGATCGCATTGCTGATGCTATGTTTCAAATGCTGTTACTACGGCCGGCAGAATACGATGTTATTGCTACACTGAATCTCAATGGTGATTATCTTTCCGATGCATTGGCAGCTCAAGTTGGGGGGATTGGTATTGCTCCCGGCGCAAATATCGGTGAAGGTTTGGCTGTTTTTGAAGCAACGCATGGCAGTGCGCCGAAATATGCTGGAAAGAATATGGCTAATCCCAGTTCGCTTCTGCTCTCCGGTGTGATGATGCTTGAATATATGGGATGGCGGGAAGCAGCGGATTTGATTAACCGCGCTTATGTTGAAGTGATTGCTGATAAGACGGTAACTTATGATTTTGCTCGATTGATGGATGATGCTCAAGAAGTTTCGACCAGCGCATTTGCTGAGGCACTGATTCGGAAAATAAATGTATGAGCGCGCATATTGAACAGATGTATGCGCTTTTAGAAGTACTACGGCTTGCTATGCTGGAAGTGGGCTGGTGGGGGGAACGAGCGCCTGACGCAGAAGCACTTGCCAGTACCGAGCCGTTTTGTGTGGATACGCTTCGTTTTACTGAGTGGTTGCAATGGGTCTATATGCCAAAGATGCAGGCTTATATCAAGCAACATCAAGCGTTACCAGAGCGTAGTGGGTTATTTGCGATTGCCGAAGAATCTTGGCGTGGCAGCGACGAAAATACGGAAGGTTTGCTTTTGGTGGTGCGTACGTTAGATGCATTAGTGAATGGCGATGTTGATATCAAACAGCATATGGCCAATGTGGCAGTGCGCTATCGTCAGCATTGAAGTCAATAGATGTGAGACCTGTGCAAAAACCTCCAACTCATCCACTCATTCATTTTTCAACAC
>JAUMZX010000015.1 GCA_030527905.1 Cardiobacteriaceae bacterium | reverse complement strand
TGCCATTCATTTAATATTGTACGTAATTTTTGTCGTTGCATAAAATTACGAAAATTTGGGGCAGCCAAGGCTAATAAAACACCAAGAATTGTTATAACTATTAATAATTCTAGTAGTGTAAACCCTAAAGATTTTTTTTTGATTTTCATAAATAACCTCAAACTCCCTATCCATTAAGAATATAAGTTGCCTGCGCGGCGGCATTAGTAACTGGGCTTTTATTGTCTCCATTACCAAACCCAACTGCTGTTATTCTTAATACAACTATTCCATTTTTATTTTTTAAATCCAAAGTATTATCCTGATCCAGTTGATCAAGCTCTGTAGCTGTAAATCTTTCTATAATGTATCTAGGCTTTATACCTGATATAGTCGTGCAGTTAATACATTCTATGGATGATAATTTTTGCTGTTTTGCACCTAGCTGTACACTAGTTCTTGTCACTATCTTGGCTTCATTAGACCAATCGACACAGCTCCAAAACGGATTACAGTTTTTATATCCTTTTTCAACAAATTCTCTAGTATAAATACCATTATTTAACAATTTTTCTACTGAAGAATCTCCACTCTTATTAAGAGCTTCTATTAGTTCGTTAGAATTTAGCCCCCAAAGCTCATTAGCATATTCTGGAGCATCTTCTATGTTACAAACTTTCCCACTCTTATACTTACAATATAAGAGCCCTTCTTTTAAGATAAAAGATTCTGCCTGACGCAAAGCTGTTTGAGCAGATTGTTTAGCCGTTAAAAGTTCATAATCGACCCCTGATTTTCGCTCTTCTAGTCTTGCACTAGTCATAGAAAACCGAACAATCCCTATTAAAATCAATAAAAAGACCAAACAACTCAAAAGTACTATACCATGTTGTCGTTGGTGTAGGCAAACGTGCATTTTTCTTTCCATTTTAATAACCTCTATTGAACTCATGGGGTTATCTCCAAATTAGATACATATAAACTATTGGGTAAGCTAATAGTTTGAACGTAACGTTTATAAATACGAAAATCCTTCTCCGGACGAGGTTTATCTGAGACCCATTCAGAATTTGGTTTTGTTGCATTTATTCCATCTTTCCTTAAACAGCTGGGAATATTAGGTTGCAAATTTATATTACTCGCTTCTTTACTCCCATCACTAGGTTCTACCGCAATAATAAGGCATATTTCAACACCTACTACTCCTGACCATTTTAAGGAATTTTCTTCAACCTTAGATGCATCAAGATAATCGGCTGTAGACAAACCACTTTGCGTGTTTAACAATTTTATTGTGTCATTTTTTTCTGTTAAATTTTCTGGGGTAACCAAATACCGAAAAACCATTTCCTCCACCCCTTGAGCTATAGGCTGCCATTGATTATTTGTACTACTATTACAACCGAAATTTAGTTGCCCTGAGCTAGGATTTAATTCATAACGATTAACTATGACACCATTCTCTATGCTTCCATTAGAACTATTTAACTTTGCTATATTTCTACCTGCACAGTCTTGGACAACCCCACTATTACTATTTTCTTCTTGGCTTCTTGTATTTAATGAGCGCACAGAAAGAACGCCATCAGAATCTTCTAAAAAACTTTGATAACCTATTTGAATAGCCTGATGTGAAGATGGTATCGATAGATTTTTACAACTAGGTAAATTACTAATACTTATTGGAGAACTTTTCTCAAAATTAACATTACAACCCACCAATGGCAAGACATGCCCATCACTAATCTTTCCTAGTAAGGTTCCTTTATTAGGATCAGAGATATTACTTTTTTGTCTAGCATAAATTGCCAATACTTCTTTGTCGGCAAGATCGAAAGATGTTTTCGCTGCTTTTACATTGGAAAAAGGATCAATATAGCCCGCATTCTGTAATTCATATTCTAGACGAGTAAAAACCTGTCTTGCTGTCTCATCTTGATTTTCTGCAGTCAAACGCCTTTTTGCAGAGTTATTTGCAGTAACAAAAACGCCTGCTAAGGCCAAAATCAGAAAGACTCCTATTGCCAAAGATACCATAAGCTCTAATAGCGACATTCCTTTTTGTTTTTGAAAATTTTTTTTCATTTTATGTTCCTATAAACGCTATAACGAAATCCAAACCCGAGTCCCTTCAATCTTATTATCGGAGTTTTCTTTTATATCCGCTTCGGCAATATGACTCCACATTACTATCACTTCATATCTCCTAGAATCTACACCTCCATCTCTATGAATAAGAGCTCTACCATTTGGGAAAAGATCACTTTGAATTTCTTTCAGCCAAGATTTAACATCATCCTTTGCGATCTCTTCCGCCTTTGTACATGTTGATAAACATGTAAAGCTAGGATTTCTGCTCCCAAAATCTGCTTTACGGTACAACTCATCAAAAGAAGTTGTTGGTAATATTGAAATTCCATTATCTAACACATAAGTATTACGTGCATTAATATTAGCCTGTATTTTTCCAGCTATCTCTTCTGTTTTTTGTAATGCACGAGCTCTATACTCCGCGGAGTCACCAAAGCGATTGGCCGTTTGTATCATTGAGACACTTAACCCAAGCCCTAAAGCAACAACTAACATTGAAATTAATACTTCTAATAAGGTCATCCCTCTTTGATAGGCACTATGAGTAATGCCTATCAAAATATCACTTGTGTTTCTATTCATACCATTACCTCACAAACTAATTTCTCGCATATTGGCACGAATTAAAGAAGGATCGCTGCAACGTTTACCACCTAAAGTAATAGATTTTAAACTTTTTCCACTTTCCCCACCTTGCACTCCATTCGCATCATTTTCTTGGACTACTTGAATAGCTGTCGGTCTAGCAGACTTACTCAAACAATCATTACGCTCTTTATTAGATGGGTTGCCTAACTCAGGTTCTTCACCAGAAGGCTGTAGTACCCCATTAGCATCTAATTGTTTCTCCGTCGGAGCAACATTAGTAGCATCAAAAATCTTTATAGCTGACGATATAGAGTTTTCCTTTATTCCCGCATAAGACTCTTTTTTCTCTATCCCATTATCTTCCGATGTAAAATATGACCCATTTTCCAAGTCAGGATTAGCCCCACTAAGAACATTAATTCCCATGGTCCAACTTTTACCTTTTGTTTCTATGCTAGATTCCTGTACATAACAAGTTTGATTTGGATCAGCTCCGTCTGGTAATTTACTATCTTTTTCCGTTATATCATAAATTCTTGTCGTTAAGTACACGGTATTCAAGAGTATTTTAGGTTGCGTTACAGCTTTCTCAGCTGTAGTTACTTCTTTTTCTTGACTTGAACCTTCCGCCAAATAAATTCTCCATACTTTGTCTTCACCTATTTTGAAACCTTTATCTTCCAAATAACGACGATCTCCTTTTTCATCTATCTTTTGATCAACGATAGAAGAGTCGTCATAATTTATAACAGTAGGGCTCTCATTTTCTAGGTCATCATGTATCCCTATAATAACCTGACGATCTAACGATTTTTGATCATGCTTAAAAACATCTGAACCGGTTCCAAAAACAACTACATATTTATTTTCGCTCTTCCTATATAGAGCTGGAGCTGCGGTTATAGGCTGAGTTTCTTTACCCGCATAGATTTTTGTAGCCTTCCAAGTACTTGGCGCCCCTCTTAGATTGAATCGATAAAGGTTCCCATATTGATCTCCAGCATATGCAAAATCAACTACTCCGTCAAAATCGACATCAATTAATGAAGGAGTAGATAATGCTCCAGCTTGTGTATTGGATACACTTATCTTTCTAATTAGTTTCCCCGGCGTATTTCCATTTCCAAGAGATGACTGAATAGCTCCTGTACCAAACTCTTGCCCTAACATATCGTAGACATAAAGAGTCGGAGCTTTATCGTAGGAACTAACATTTACATTGGGGGTAAATATTTTCCCCGTTTCATCATAGCTTCCTGGTTGATAACCATTTGCAATAAATGCGTATAAATGAACCCCATCTGTAAGTCTAGGCTTTCCAGAATCCCATTTTGTCGCCACTTGCGCTAACATTGGTGTACTTACTGTATAACCAAGTCCATTTCCTACCCCTTTTTCAGTTTCCCAAAGAGGAACCTCTTTCTTCCACGCAGAGTCTCCAGCATCCAATCCTGCTTGCCCAGAACCATTTCGCTTATCACCACCTATAGACAGAGCATACGCACCACGTCCACCTTGCCCCATATTACCAACCATTACATATTGCTGAGGCATTTTGGCTGTTTTGGCTGTTTTTACCCATGCAATCCCTCCATTATTCAAATACAAATGTGGATTACTTTCTTTTTTACCATAATCTTCTTCTGCTATTGCCGAAATAGCCTTCCCTACAGTTAAAGTATTATCATTACTTTCTCGTTGCATGCCGGCAGGGAGATAATTAAGTTCAAGATTATATGGCGTTGAACTTTGTCCTGTAGAGCCAAAAATGTAAACCATTCCATCATTAGCAGAAGTAATTAGATATTCTTGCTTATGTTGCCCATCTTCTCCTAAAGCGACTATTGGCGCACCAATAACATCTCCCATTTGTCGAGCAGGATCTACCGCACTTTCTGTACGCTTACGATATTTTTTTACCGAACGCTCATTATCTTTTACCACTTGCGCAGCTAACTCAATTTGAGCATCACTTTTTGTAGAATCACGTAAAAGCCAAGGAACAAAAGCATTTTTAAACTCCGTATCATTTCCTATAGCAAAATCTTCTTTTACCCCTTCACTAGCATTTAAGTAGTAGATGACATTACCATTATTAACCAACACACGTCGATTATTATACGTTGCTGGCACAGTTACTAATTTACCATTAGCATCTTTTTGAAAAGCCCTACCCGTATTGTCAAATTTATTAAAAACTAACTGACTACTCCAATTAGAATTATCAATAAGCACACTGGCAGCCAAATCAGCTAATGTAGAGCCCGTTACTGAAGGAATTGACGTAGAACGAGATTTTACATTCCCCACTGGTTCTCTAGCTTTAACTGCATTTGCAACTATATCTCCAAATATTTTTTTAATTTCTGGGCCAGTATTAGCTTTAAAATAACATTGTGGCGCGGAACAGGCCCCCCCAGCTCTTAAATAAGCATCTCCTCTTGCTGACAAGTTGTCACCAAAGGCAACCGTGTATGTCTCTATATTTTGCTTTCTAAAATCAAGACCTAATGATTTATTTTCATCACTATCCCAGTCTCCGCCCTCTTTATCTTTACCATCCGCACTGGTTTTCAAATCTGCATTTTGTAGAATGTGGCTAAAAAGTCCCATCCCAAATTGTTCACCTATTGCCATCTCGTTAGCATATGCTGGCCATGCTCCATATGCACGATATCCTTGTTCACCACTTTTTCCTGGTGGGGTATACAGATAAAAATCATGTTCTTTACTATTGTAGGGTCTAAATGTTCCATAAAGTTTCTTTTCCCAAGCCTCAAACCCATAAGTCCCCGCATTCTCATACTGTGCATATTGGTATCCAGGCAAACCATCCGCATTAGCATCACCATCAGACAACATTACAATATAACTCTTCTGACAACGATATTGGATGCCATTTTTCGCCATCCGCACAGCTCTAATATAACGATCTGTAGTCGGTGTATTTAGATAAGGGGTTATCGAATTAACATACGGACGCACCCCATCCGCGGTCATATAAGGGCGCGTTGAATCAGAAATTTTATATGTTCTCCATGAATCAGGCCAACCCTTATTATATCTACCATAATCAACGCGCCCCCCCGTCTTAAATCTGTCTTCTGTTCCCCAAAGCGTATAAATATTCCAATTAGCCTTATCACCATAATTATCAAGAACGGCATTAAGCCCCTCAATAACTGCTGCCATACGTGTGTATTGTGTAAATTTGTTGAGACCCCGCGAAATTGGTCTCCATGTAGCATGGTCATAAAAAACATAGGAACAAACATCTTGCCATTTTTGCGGCTTCACCCCAGCTACAGGATCATAATCACACGGCGCCATTGCAGACCAATAGTCTCCGCCTTCTTTGATAGTGACTTGCATACTCCCAGAATCGTCAATCATAAAAAGAATGTTCGGTTTCACTCCCACATTCCCAGTCGTACTCACTTGCGATTCTAATTGGAATGGTCTCGGCGCAAAGGGCGACTTAGCAATCGCTTCACCAAATGAAACCAAAGGTGTTGATGGTGGCGTCGCCTGCGCAAATGCGTAATTGTGGCAAATAAGCCCAACGGCTGTTGTTAATAAAAGCGGGCGAAAGGTGATTCCAGTTATTTTTTGTTTTTTCATCATATTCTCCATGTTTCCGCCACACCTTTGTGCAGCAAGTAATAGGTATAAATTCATATAAAGCAAGAATAATGCCAATGATATATGCTGTTGATTAATATAAAATAAATCGATATTTTTTTTGTTTTTATCTAGTCTGCAAATAAGTTTCTAACCAATGATAACAACGCCCAACACTAGCAATATTGACTTTCTCATCGGGAGAATGTGGCGAGACGATAGTCGGTCCAAATGCAGCCATTTGCCAATGAGGGTAGTGGGTATAGAGGATGCCACATTCCAGTCCTGCATGAATTGCTTTAATCGGTGGCGTATGTCCATAAATTTCCGTACCAATACGTTCTAATTTCTGAACCAGTTCAGAATGAGGTTGTGGTTGCCAACCAGAGTATGCCCCACTATATTGAGCGCTACCTCCGACTAGATTTAGAAGCTGTTCATTACGTGCTGCAAGATCGTCACGCGCGCTATCTACAGAAGATCTTAACATGCAGCGGATATGTAAGGATTCTTTTTCTATTTTCGCAACGGCAACATTATTTGATGTTTCTACCAATCCTTCTATATCAACGCTCATACGATCTACCCCATTCGGCAGGTTACGTAAGATGCCTATAACTTCAGCGGTACTTTTAGTAGATAGCGTTTTATAAAAGGCGTCACCTGGTTCAAGGGTTATTTGTAATTTCTGATCTTCTGCGGGTAGTTCATTACGGATAGTATCTGTCAAATCATGCAGTGTTTGTTGAGCTTGCGCCAGTTTGGTTCCATTTAAAGCAACAAGAGCATCCGCTTCACGAGGGATTGCATTGCGCAAATCACCTGCCCACAAATCTATTATTTGCAACGCATACGCAGGATCGTCTTGTAAATTTTGCAATGCACGAGCCAGAATCTTAATTGCATTACCACGTTGCAAGTGAATTTCCACGCCAGAATGCCCACCTTTAAGACCACGGATACGCAAATGGTATCCCTGTCCATTTTGGGTTTCATACTGAAGAGGCAGGTTATAGTTACCATTGACGGCGCCAGCACAACCGATACACAACTCTCCCTCTTCTTCATAATCTAGGTTGAGCAAAATATCGCCTTTAAGCCAATTCGGTTGGACATTTCTCGCACCATCCAACCCTGTTTCCTCACTAGCAGTAAACAAACCTTCCAGTGGCGGATGACTGAGTGTTTTATCTGCAAGAATGGCGAGTATCATGGCGACGCCTATACCATTATCGGCTCCAAGCGTTGTCCCATCAGCATACACCCACTCTCCTTTAACAAGAGTACATATAGGATCTTTAGTAAAATCATGCTGAGTATCTTGATTTTTCTGCGCCACCATATCTAAGTGGGCTTGTAGGATAACTCCTGGTTCTGCTTCGCGCCCTTCACTCGCATCTTTATGTACAAGGACATTCCCCGCAGCATCACGTTCAGCGCTCAATCCCAGACGAGATGCTTCATCAAGAATATATTGTTGCACTTCCGTTTCTTGGTGACTCGGACGAGGAATTTGTGTGAGTTGATGAAAGTATTGCCATACGGCGCGCGGTTCAAGTGCTGTAATGTTCATAAGAATACCTTTATCTTGTTTCTGTCAATGAATTCTAGTTGTAGCAGGATGAGTGTAAATTTTTCCAAGAAAACGCTGCTTGAGTTTTTCTAACCAACCCTGCGTTACCGCTTCTTCCAGTTGCACCAGATGGTGACTATGTAAGTGCGCTAAAATATAGTCATCACTTGTGCCAACCGCATCTATCAAATAATTTTCGATTGCTTGAGTACCATACCATGTTTCTCCTGTCGCAATAGCATCAATATCAAGCTGAGGGCGGTAATGTTTAATATGATTTTTAAATAAATCATGCGTCATATTAAGCTCGTGACAAAATTGCCGCCGATCTGCATCTGTATTCTCGCCAAAGAGCGTCAAACTACGTTTATGCTCCCCTGCGGTATGTTGCTCATATCTAATATGATGCTGTTTGAGCAACTCGTTAAAGTTAGGCAACGCACCAACCACACCAACGGAACCAAGAATAGCAAAAGGCGCCGCTATTAATTCATCTGCTAGACATGCCATCATATAACCGCCGCTTGCAGCGACTTTGTCAACACAAATGGTGAGAGGTATTTGCTTATCACGAAGTCGAGCAAGCTGCGAAGACGCAAGTCCATAGGCATGTACCAACCCACCTCCACTCTCAAGACGGAGTAATACGCGATCTTCTTGATTCGCCACTTGTATAACAGCGCTAATATGTTCACGTAATTGTGTCACGGCGCTCGCTTCAATATCACCATCAAAGTCCAAAATAAAAATACGAGGCTTTTGTTGTTCTTCTTTAGCTTTCGCCGCCTTTTTTTGCTCTTTACGTTGAGCTTTTAGGCTTTTTTTATCCAAAATTTCTTCATACAAACGTTCGCGCTGATTTTCATAGTACTCATTAAGCGAATGTATTTGCAAAGTATCATCAGCATCCTGACTATGCTTAAGCGCGGTAATTGCGGCAATAACCAAGATCACACTAACAACCACAGTTAGTGATTTAGCGAAAAATAGCCCATATTCGAAAAAAAAAGCAGTCATGAAGTTTCTCGTGTCCAGAATAAAGGAATGAGGGTAGCAAAAAATAAGCAATGAATAACAAAAAAAATCAGCGTCTGCATGCTCGCTATTCCACGATGAAGCAAAGCAATATGTTCAAACGGAGAAAACCAGCGCAAGATTTCAACTAACCATAACGGTGTAGTCGTTAATACGGGTAATAACCAAAGCAATAGCCATAATAATGCCAGTAAGAGTGACGCGGGTAATGGCTGTTTCTGTGTAGCAGATACCACTAATGATAATAAGGTTGTATAAAAAACCAAGAATACTTGTGCCAGTGCTAGAGCCACTAACAGACAGTGATCCCATGCACTACTCAGCGACAACCAATAGGCAAATAGCCAAAACGGCAGACAAAGTAATCCTTGCGCGCTCATAAGAACAAGTATTTTACTGAAAACCAAGCGATAAAAACCACCACGCACACCATATAACAAAGCATCGGTATGCCACAATCTCTCACTTGCTAGACAGCGAGCACCAAAATAAATACTCCATAAAATCATTAACCATTGCAATACTCTTGACGCACTTCCCAATAACGTTTCCGTAGCGCCACGCTTATTTTCTAATCCCGCAAGCTTTGCTGCAATCGCTTGATATTCCAATAATCCGCTCACTAAGAACCATCCCAGCGCAAACCATGATATAGCCAACGCAATAAAAAAAACTGGCGTTCCTAACAAACGATATTCTTTATAAAGATGCGCGCGCCACATGATCAATATTTTCCTGAAATGCTTCGCGTGGATAACTGGGATAAAAGGCAATAACACCTTGTCTTACAGATAAACGTTTCCATAAATCTTGGTACTCTAAATGACTTCCATCATACACAAAACCTGCGAAGCGGCCATCTTGTAATGTTGCATCTTGAGCCATTATTTGCGCCTGTTCCGCCGATTCATAGGCAACCCAGAGCTGAGGGTTAGCGTGACGAGGAATTATTAATTCATGCAATATCCCATCCTGCAAATAATAGACTCGGTGCGCAATGGCCAATACCTCATCCCAATCATGACTAGTCATCAGAACGCAGCTATTCATCGCCAATCCTGAAAGCAAAGGACGCAACAGCATACGCTGATCGCTATCCAACCCATTCGTGGGTTCATCCAAAATTAATAATGGCGGTTGATGAATCATAGCTTGAGCAAGCCCTACACGCTGCCGATAACCATGAGATAACGCCGCACAACGCTTATGAGCTACGGCATGTAGTCCACACCGTTCCAATACTAAAGCAACCGCTTCCTTTTCATTTTGTACATGACGTATTTTTGCACACATTTGCAGAAATTCGCTTACCCGCCATTGAGGATAGAGAGGTGCTTTATCAGGTAAATATCCCAGCCAGAAGCGAGGCAAATTTTTACGATAAAACAAACGACCATAATCTGCTTGCAACGCACCAATCAAAATTTCTAGTAGTGTTGTTTTACCTGCGCCGTTACCGCCTATGAGGGCAACAATTTCATTATCCTGCAAAGTTAAAGTAGTATCGCGTAAGACTTGTTGTCGACCTCGACGAAAAGCAAGATGTTCAGCAGAAAGAATCGGATTCATAAATAAAGCGAGGGCGTAGAGATATAAAAAAACCCGCATAGGCGGGTTTTATTGTTAAAGCGCCAAGATTATTTAATTTTGGCTTCTTTATAAATAACGTGTTTGCGAGCTACCGGATCAAATTTTTTAATTTCCATTTTTTCTGGCATGTTGCGCTTATTTTTACTTGTCGTATAAAAATGCCCTGTACCTTCTGATGATACGAGACGAATTTTATCGCGCGCAGTTTTTTTAGCCATAAATTACTCCTTAAATCTTTTCGCCGCGTGAACGGATATCTGCTAATACAGCGTCAATACCTCGTTTATCGATAATACGCATGCCATGAGTAGATACTTTTAATTTAACGAAACGGTTTTCACTTTCTACCCAGAAACGATGTTCTTGAATATTTGGAAGAAAACGACGCTTATTTTTATTATTTGCGTGTGAAACGGTATTACCGACCATTGGCTTTTTACCGGTCACCTGGCAGATACGGGACATAGCCGGACCTCATTTAAATCTAAAAAACGGGATTATGGTGGCCAAGGGCGGAATCGAACCACCGACACGCGGATTTTCAGTCCGCTGCTCTACCAACTGAGCTACTTGGCCGTGGGAAGGAGGGGCATTAAACAGGAAAAAAGCAAACGGGTCAAGCCCTCTCCGCTGTTTTTTCATATTTCACGATATTCACTGGGAGAAACTTGCTCATCATTAAATAGAAAAGCCTCCATACGCTCGCGGAGAAATTGTTGTGTTTCGGGTTCAAATGAAGAAAGTCGATACTCGTTAAGTAACATCGTTTGTTGTTTCAGCCATAGATCCCAAGCATCTCGACTAATTTCGTTAAAAATTCTGTCTCCTAATGCACCAGGAATAGGCTTACGTGGTAACTGCTCGCCTTCTCGCTGAAGTTTTCGACAAAAAATTTTCATTATTTCTCCTTCATAGAATTAAGAAACCCTTTTCGCAACTACAACTATTTATTTCTGCATTAGGTCATCTCATGAGCAGCCTAATGCTTTACATTGCTGTAGCATTTATTTTTTGACTGGCGAGGCAGAAATCTTTATATTCCGTCAAGGCTATCCAAATCAAACTGCTCTAACTTGCATACATAAAGTGTAGGAAATCGGAGCGTTGTTTACATTTTTGAGATTTGTTTGCTTTTATTTTTTGCATAAAGGATTTTTTAGGAATTTTTAGCTACCATCAAGAACCATGCGACTTTGTCGTGCCTTTGGCATTCTTGACAATAGCTAAAAATGTCCAAAATTGGGCACCCATGCAAAAAGGAAAAGTGTAAACAACGCGATTAATTCTTACACATAAAGTATCAAAGACGCTCACCGTCACTAAGTGTATTCAATTTCAAAAAAAGACTTTAAAGTCAATCTGTCATCATTTAACACCTAAGCATCTATAACTACACAGTCAATACTGTGATGAGAGACGTCTATATGTAATTAGAATAGCAAATCGTCCCTCATGTTAAAATTGTATTTTTATGGATAAATCATGTTATGGGCGTAGTGATTATTGGCATTGAAGGACTGACTTTACAAGCGGAAGAAGTCTCGCACATTCGTAACACTGATTGTGCTGGCGTTATTCTTTTTAGTCGCAATTATCAAGATCCTACTCAGTTAGGTGAATTATGCACGGCTATTCGTACCTTACGTCCTGATGCTTTGCTTTGTGTGGATCAAGAAGGCGGGAGAGTTCAGCGCTTTCGAAATGCTTTTTCCACGATTCCACCAGCGGCGGCACTAGGACGTTGTTTTGATCAACGTCCATTATTAGCTTGTCAGTTAGCCGAGCATGTCGGTGTCATCATCGCTTATGAATTACGTTGTTGTGGTATCAATTTTAGTTTTACGCCTGTTCTGGATTTATTAGATCCAATTTCGACGGTCATTGGCGAGCGCGCTTTTCATGCCAACCCTGCTGTTGTTAGCACGTTGGCCACCGCCCTACGCCGCGGCATGCGCCGTATGGGTATGGCTGCGGTGGGTAAACATTATCCGGGACATGGGCGCGTGCAAGGAGATTCGCATCATGTGCTTCCTTATGATGAACGTTCTCTAGAGATGCGCGAAGCTGATCTTTATCCTTTTCTGGATCAAATTCATCATGATATTGAAGGATTGATGCCTGCCCATATTGTATTCCCCCACATTGATAGCCGCCCAGCTGGTTTCTCGCCCATCGTTATTCATACACTACGTCAATACGGTTTTGATGGGGCAATCATTAGCGATGATCTTGATATGGTTGGTGCTCTTGGAATTGCAGATCCAGGAGAACGTATTCAGGCAGCTTTGACCGCAGGTGCAGATGTTACATTGATGTGTAACAATTTTGCAGCGATTCATCAATCGCTGCAACGCGATTATCAACGGCTTGATGAAGCGGCTAGCGCTCGTCGACTGAAAGCGCTACGCGGCAAACCATTTGACGCTATTGCCGCCGAACCTTATTATCTGACTGCTCGAGAGACATTACATACCCATATGTCTCTGTTGGCATAATACAAAATAAAACGGAACCTTTCATGGCCGAAAAACTTGTCATCATAATTCTGAATAGCGACCCTCAAAACAGTAAAGAAGTTCTAGAACCCATCTACCATGCTACCATCGCCGCTTCGATGGACTACAGTGCCGAAATCATTTTTGCCGGTCGCGCCGGTGAATTAGCCATACGGGGTATTGCCGACAAAATCGAATCGCCTCGCAAAGCCGGCGAAACCATCTACGATCTCATTAAAGAGGCATACCAAAGTGGCGTCGTGATTAAGGCGAGTAAATTTGTCGTACAAAAATGGGGCGACAACCTCATTGCCGAAGTTAGCGAAGTCGTGAGCGGAGGTTATATTGTCGGTGAAATCATGAACAACAATGTTACAACTTTGAGCTACTAACATGAAAATTTTAACCAATCATGAACTAGAAAACGTACTGCGTCGTAGCGAATGTCTCATTGACAGCGGTCGGATAAACGCTGCTTACGATCATCTTGCCGCACAATTAAATCTACATTACGCGGGTTTAAATCCTTTGATATTAGTTGTCATGAATGGCGGACTTATTCCTGCTGGTCAGCTTTTGACTCGCCTCTCGTTTTTCCACCGCATGGATTATTTGCACGCAACCCGTTATCGAGACAATGCCGCCAGCAACGAACTCGTCTGGAAAATGCGGCCAACAGCAGCAATTGCCGGTGAACATATCCTATTGATTGACGATATTTTTGATGAAGGGATTACCATCAAAGCGATTATTGACGAACTGAAAGCGCAGAACCCACAAACCTTACGTAGCGCCGTTTTACTAAACAAAAAACACACGCGAAAAGTAGCGGGTTACCAGCCCGATTTTATTGGTTGCGAAGTAGAAGACCGCTATATTTATGGCTGCGGTATGGATTACCACGGTTATTTACGCCACTTACCTGGCATTTATGCCCTAAAACAATCATGAATACATACCTAAAATACTGTGGTCTTCTGATACTCAGTGGATGCACACAAAGCGAATATTTCGGCGATTATCATGAAAGCAGTACCGTTACCTATGGCATGGCGGGTAACAGTATTCGACAAGAGAATAGTGGCTACTGGCATGAAAGCGGCATCAATACCCCCCAAGGAGATGTTGCTATCTGGAACGACAACGTTCGTATTCATATCAACGGTAATGACCCTTACCGACGCCAAGGCTACCGTAATGAACCGTGTTACATTGAGAGGAACGTCTATCATCACGGACAGCCAACCACCATACTACAACCCTGTAGCACCTCACCTTATCGCTAACAGGATGATGACCCAATCTAAAAATCCGTTCTTATCCGATTTACAACACAACGAATTACAGAAATATCAGACCATAGCATACTTGCTTAAGTATGCTATTTATGAAATATAGGCTTCAAAGGTTCTTCATTACTTGAAAAACATAGCTGCATGACACCTTACCTTCCTTTTTTAAGTTTTGTTCGCTAGATTTAGTAAGTCCAACAGAGACGTAAAGTCTGCCTGAAAAGTAAAATGCAGTTTTGATAGTTTGCAGATAACACCAGTATTCCATAACAAATTACAGCTAGAGTGGCAGATTGTAGTAAGAGCGACTCCATAACCTTCTCACCTACCTCAATGCTAAGAATAACCACCTTCAAACAGTACTAAACAAAACCTATACATCATAGAGAAATACGGTTTGCTGATTATTCATTGCAACACCACCTCTCGCTAGACTTATGTAGCCAATGGCCGAATATTAAAATAAGTATAAAGAAATCCTTCAGCCCGACTTTCTCGGAAAGTTAAATCCGCATCTTCTGCAACATACCCGGAAGCCACCACAAGATCTAATAGATATTGCACCTCACAGTCTGCTGCTTCTTCCAAATTAATCAGCACACTTTCTACCAGTATCCCTGCCAGAGGAACGCTTAATTTCTGATAAAGACCGGTCAATTCAAACAATGGAAAGCAATGCGCTTCTATTACTTGGCTACCTCGTAACGGACGAAGTGCAACAAAAAGATCTTTATTTTTCATTAATTTCCAAACCAATATGTGATATCACACATAATCAACAAATTCCAAAGAGTCTTATGTATTCGTTCGATACAGACGCAATTGCCCATCTTGCCAACGATAAAGATGCGTGCTGACTGGATGTGAGGTTTTTTTACTGACTTCTTGCACTAAGGTTTGTAGTTCCTGCAAATTCTCTGGACTATCGTCTTTAACAAGGAGTAGTTCACCGCGTGATGGCGCGGCAATCACGGCATTTGCCAACCAACTGTTAGGTAAAATCTCATCAATAATCAGCAATAACGACACATCATAAACGCCATCCAAAACAAGACTGTAAGCGCCACCTTCTAGTCCATAGAATTTACATTGCTTCTTTCGTTTTCTCAGATTTTTAATGGCTCGGGTTCGCAGTAACGCCAAATCTCCATAGCCCATCGTCTCACTTTCCGCAGGAGAAAGGTAACGCAGCCCTGCATCACATTCATAAATATAACAAATAAAAAGATCGGCAAGATAAGGTTGGGCGATGATGAGTTCTTTAAGGTCTTTATTCGGTTGCTTCGCGGCAATTTGTTTTTGCAATTCTTGCAGCCAGCCGGCGCTCTTAATTTGTGGCAATATGGCTTCTGGATTATCCGCAGGGGTTTGCTGCACGTTATATTCGCTAATGCGCTTTAATTCAAAGGCAAGCAGTTTCTTTAATTCTTCAGGATGTTGGCAATAATGCGCGTAAGGATTTTGCAGTGATAATGTCAATGGTTGATCTAGGTGAATATGCAATAACGTATGTTCTGGCTGACGATGGTTCAACTGAATGGAAACACGGACATGAAATTGCCCACTGATAGTCTCTGCTAAAGTCCGGGCAAATTGCTCGGCTGTAAGTAAGGTTGTTGTTGTCATAATGATACTTAAGGAGAGGTTAATAAAGCTGTACAAGAAGCAGGAGGAATTTTGGGCGGTGCCGGTTGCTTCGCTTTAGCCGGTTTAGGATGAAGCACCGCTTCACTTTGGTCAGCAACCCATTTACGTAAATCCGCATCACAACCATCACCAGCAGGAATCGGCGCCTGAGTAACGCACTCAGGACTACCAGCTTGGCAATTGAGACGAATATGGAAATGCGCATCATGACCTTTCCATGGGCGAATTTTATGCAGCCAACGCGTATCACTTTCACTATCGCACAAATGCTGCTTGATAACGGGGTTTACAAAAATACGGTTGGTTTCGGGAAATGTTGCGGCTGCATATAGCGCATCACGATAATCAACTTTCCACAATCCAGGAACGAGAGTTCCTGCTGCCGCATCAACCATTGAAGGCGGCTCAACATCGGATGCTGGCTGCTGCCCTTGCGGTGTCGTATAAAACCAAATATCGACATCTAATCCGTTTTGATGACTACTATGTCCGAAGGGCATTTCTCCGCCAATCGGCTGACTGAGATCGCCTATAAGAATTTGTGCGTGGTGCAACGCAGCAACCTCTTTACCAACCTGATGCACGAGACGCAAGGTAATAGGCTGACTATAGAAACGATTGCGCCACCGCCGAATGCTAATAAATCCTTCGCCTTCTGCTTCAAGCATCTGGGCTCCTAACTGACAACCATTGGCATTACTTCCAATCGCTTGTGGTGTGCTTCCTTTGGGTGTGCGAATCTGACTCCACACATTACTTTTATCAGGATCAGCAGCTAATACCGTGATGCTAAAGAGGGCACAAAAAAAGATTAAGGGCTTCATTACGTTTCTCTTGGTTAATATTCAGAAATCATACACGATTTATTGCCTCTTAGTCATATATCCGAGTCATTTATCTCCCATAAATAAAGGGTAAGGAAAAAAACTCTGTCATAAAATGTCAGCTCAGCATCGTGTGAGTTCTTTCCTTTTGTATAAACTATCATCACAGCCATAGTGGGCACTACCGCACTTACCATTTAACGTCTGACAACAATTATGGGCTCTATACGCCCTTTATCGTCCATCATTGATAAGTTAATGAAAAGTCATCGCAATATCTGTCGCAACGATTAAATCTCCTGATGAGAATGACAAGTAACATAGAATGGCATAGAAATTCAGCACAACTTAATCTTGCAGCATGTTTTCTCAAAAATCGTGCCATATCCCCTATCATGGATAATGCCTCACATATCGCTAGCCACCTCTAAAACAGCAAAATCAACAATGTATTGCATCTATCGTAAAAAACGAGCACACAACAAAAATCATCTAGTCCGAAGAAAAATGACAGTAAACATCAACAACCCTAAGCTCTTCAGACAAAAGCATGTCTATTGAATAATACAGATGACGCTTTGCTATTTAACCATTTATAAAAAAGCGTTTGTTCCCACACCAATCTGACCGATAAATAAGATAAATAATAGCGATTTATTCCTTTGACAGTATCCGCAAAAAAACGCACAATCGACTTTTTGCAGAGGGCTGTAAGGCATGAACTACTGGCACCAAAAAAGTTTGCTCAAACTAGCAGACCATCCTCGTGAGGCGGTCATTGCGCTTTTGGATTTAGCTGCCACACTAAAATCGGCCAAACGTAACGGCACCGAAGTAGCACAACTACGCGGTAAAAACATCGCCCTTCTCTTTGAAAAAACCTCAACCCGAACCCGCTGCGCTTTTGAAGTCGCCTGCTATGATCAAGGAGCACAATGTAGCTATATTGCACCTGACAGCTCACAAATGGGCGAAAAAGAAAGTATTGCCGACACCGCCCGTGTATTGAGCCGCCTTTACGATGCCATCGAATATCGAGGTTTTGCACAAAAAACAGTAGAAAATTTGGCTAAATACGCCGGCATCCCTGTTTATAACGGTCTCACTGAAGATTATCACCCCACACAGATGCTTGCCGACCTACTCACCATGCGGGAACACAGCGACAAGCCATTAGGCCATACCACGTATACCTACCTAGGCGATGCCCGCTATAACACGGGTAACTCTCTACTACTGGCGGGAGCACTTATCGGTATGGATGTGCGCATTGTCGCTCCTAAAACATTACAACCTGCAGCGGAAATTATTGCACATGCCCAGCAATTGGCTGCCAATAGTGGTGCCCGTATTACGATTACAGACGACATTGTCGCAGGCGTAAACGCAAGCGACTTTATTCATACCGACATTTGGGTTTCTATGGGAGAAGGCGTCTCAGAATGGGAAAAACGCACCAAACTCTTACTGCCATACCGCGTGACAACGGAATTAATGGCTGCCAGTGGTAATCCTCATACTAAATTCATGCACTGTTTACCTGCTTACCATGACCGCAACACGCCCACGGGAGAAACCTTTTACCAACAACATGGACTAGAAGGCATCGAAGTCAGTAACGACGTTTTTGAGGGGGCGGCATCACTTGTCTTTGAACAGGCAGAGAACCGATTGCATACCATCAAGGCATTGCTCGTTGCGACCTTAACATGAAACTCTATCTACTTGGCGAACCACCAGAATGGCCAGAGCATGCCATTCCAATTGCCTATCCGCAAGAAGCCGAGGGGGATTATTACCTGCACTGGCAACACGATACCTACTACCTTTGCGACTACCAACAACGTCATCCGCCACTCACGCTAGACTTCAGCGATGCCAAATATTCACAACGTAGTGGTAGCGAAACACTGCCGAAAGCCCTACGCGGCATGACGGAAGCACATATAGTGGATGCAACCGCAGGATGGGGAAAAGATGCGTGGTTACTCGCGAGTCGCGGATTCAGTCTAACCCTTTACGAACGCAACCCCTACCTGCATACACTCTTGGCTACAGCCTTACATCAGGCACAAAACAATACGAAAACCGCCATAATCGCAAATCGCTTACAGCTCGTACACGCTGATGCTGCATGCGTACTGCAACCTAACAGTGTAGATGCGGTATATCTAGACCCGATGTACCCTGAACGACGTAAAAATGCGAAAGTCAAAAAACACATGCAAGCACTACAACAACTACTTGGTAGTGAAGAAAATGACGGAGCAACACTACTCTCTCGAGCACGTTTAGCGGCTAAACAACGCGTTATCGTCAAACGACCGCAACACGCAGCCCCACTTGCTGAGGCACCACCGTCATACAGCATTCATGCCCCTAATACACGCTATGACATATACCAAACACGCTTACCATCTGCCAACAACTAATTCCTAACATCAAGGTGCGTATATTATTTAAAAATATCTTTTTTAATCTCATGTTGATATGACAAATTAAAACCAAAATTTCATTGAAATAACCTATCCACCAAGCAGCTGCTTCAAGTGAATTAACGTCCCACCCCACTCTATAAGTTTCATATGGATATGAAATGCTATTATCCACACCTAATTAAAAAGAGCCCTTGAAAAATATGCGCTCTTGGAGTTAAGACATTTCCTTGCTTTTTAAAAATATCTCCTATCTATCGCCTACCACAACTGGTAAATAAAAAAATAGGACTAACGTAGATTATAGTAGTCATGCTTGGCTACTGAAACGAAAATAACCCACTGTAAACTCCAAAAGACTACACCAGAGCAAACTCCTCGAGTATTTCATGATCGAAGTAACTACAGGTTTCGCCTGACGCTATTTTGGACATTCAGCCCAATACAGCCATTCTCTTTTATCACAAAATCCGTCTCGCAATCAGCCACTATTTAGCTTTGGAAGCAGATAGGATCTTTGAAAATTCCGTAGAATTAGACGAAAGCCACTCCGGCGGTAAACACAAAGGAAAACGCAGTAGGAAAAATAGTATTTTTGGGTATTCTCAAAGTCGGGGGTAAGGGCTATACGTTTGTGGTAAATAACGCCATAAAGAAAGCCTGCTTTCTGTTCTCCAAAAGAAATTTTGGTAGGATAGTGTACAGATAGTCTGAGACCTGTGCAAAACCCTCCATCTCATCCACTCATTCATTTTTCAACACAA